>NZ_JAESLA010000020.1:0-14534 GCF_017892405.1 Staphylococcus sp. GDY8P85P
AGACTAAAAAAGTCTGATTTCCACCTTGTCGATTAATCTTATTTTAATTAAATAATTTTTTTATTTATCAACAGATGTTTGCGTAGAACCATTTGTAGTAGCTAACTAAGCTGATAAGAACTTGTTTAGAGTTTTTATCAGCTTTTATTACTTTAAGGAGGCAAGACAATCATTCATAAGAATGCCGTCTACCTCCTTTTTTATTTCATCTAAATGACATCACCTTTTAATAACGTTATAATATATATAGTGTTAAAAGGGTGGGGATTTTATGAGTAAAAAAGAGATTAGAAAAGATATATTATCTCGAATGAAACAATTAAACAAAGAACACAAACAACAAGCAGACACTTGGTTAAAAGATCAATTGATTAATAGTCAATTATATAAAAATGCTAATAGAATAGGTATTGTCTTATCTATGCCTCATGAGGTTGATACATACCCAATTATCGAATCGATGTTAGCTGATAATAAACATGTCTTCGTTCCTGACACAAACTATAAGTTGAAAGAAATGAATTTTAAAGAAATATTATCTTTTAATAGTCTTGAAAAAGATGAAAAAGGCTTATTATATGTTAATGAAGATACTGAAATCACTGATAACCTAGATTTGATAGTTGTTCCTGGTGTAGCATTTAGAAATGATGGCTATCGTATAGGCTATGGTGGGGGATATTATGATCGGTTTTTAAGTCAGTCTGAAGCTAGTACTGTTAGCTTACTCTATGACTTGCAACTATCACAGTTCGATATTGAGTCTCATGACCAACCTGTTGACGAACTAATCATCTTTAATACTTAATTATATTTGGAGGAATTAATGGATACAGAAAAATACTTCTGGAAGTCTATCTATTATTTTATTAAATATTATAACTTTGACCTTGTTAATATTGATAAAAATGATAGTGAAGTCTGGCTCATACATAAAAAAAAGAATACGCTAGCGATATTTAGAAAAGAGATCGTCTCTAACCAAGAAATTCAGTTTGATAAAGCGAAAATGATTGATAATTACAAGCAATTTGAAAATGAGCTTAATTGCAAACTAAAAAACATTAAATACTATTATTTTACTGAACAAGCATTTCAGTATGATGAATTTGCTGAATCTAGTCCAATTAAAATAGAGTGTCTACGCATCGCTAATAACAATGATTTACACAAATTGATTCATCATCACTTATTAACTAAGTTATTATTCAAAAAAGATAACAAGCTTTCTACTTATTATAAAAGGCGCGTATTATCAAATAATCCAATTGATAAACATATGTTACGTTTCACCCCAATGACATACGGCTTAATCACAGTCAATGTATTGATATGGTTAATTATGATACTCTATTTAAACCATTTTTCAGACGTTAAATTATTAGATTTAGGTGGTTTAGTACACTTTAATGTCGTTCATGGCGAATGGTATCGACTGATTACCTCCATGTTTTTACATTTTAATTTTGAACATATTTTAATGAATATGTTGTCATTATTTATTTTCGGGAAAATTGTTGAATCAATCGTTGGTCCATTGAAAATGTTAGGCATATATATTATTTCTGGTTTACTTGGTAATTTTATATCCCTATCATTTAATATTCATACTGTTTCAGTTGGAGCGAGTGGCGCAATTTTTGGTCTAATAGGCGCTATTTTCGCGATGATGTTTGTTAGTAAGACGTTTACTCGAAAGGTAATTGGCCAAATGTTAATCGCCTTATTAGTGTTGATAGTCTTATCATTATTTATGTCTAATATTAATATAATGGCACATCTAGGCGGATTTATTGGTGGCGTTTTAATTACCTTAATTGGCTATTATTTTTGGACAAATCGAAATTTATTTTGGGTTTTCTTAATTATATTACTTGTTTTATTTGTAGCTTTACAAGTAAGAATTTTTACTATTAAAGAACAAAATATATATGATAAATTAATCGAAGATGCCATCTTAGATTATGATTATAAAGAGGCTAGTTCAATCGTTAATCATACGATTGATAAAGGTTATGATGATGATCGAACTTATTATTTAAAAGGATTAATAACAGCTACAACAAGTTCAAGAGCAGAAGGAATGGCAGATTGGGAACGCGGACTAAAAAATCATCCTAATTCCGGTCTTTTAAATTATGAATTGGCAATAGCTAATAGAGCGCTTGATGATAATGAAAAAGCACTCGCTTATGTAAAAAAAGCTCTAGCTATTGATTCTAATAATAATAATTATAAAAATTTAAAAAAAGAGTTGGAAAAGACAAATGAATCGAGAAATTAATAATTTCTATGATGTATTACAACTTCTGAAACGTTATGGTTTTATAATTTATTTTAAAAATCCAAACGATATGTATGAAATGATGTTACAAGAAATCAAATCATTACATCATTACGAATTATTATCTAAAGATGAATATCTAAAATGTATTTTACTAATTAACCAAAGAAGGAATGAGCATAAATGAAAAATATTATTTTAGCAGCTGATATTGGTGGGACAACTTGTAAACTTGGTATATTCGACGGTGAGCTTGAGCAACTACACAAATGGTCAATCAAAACAGATACGTCTGATCATACGGGTAAAACCTTATTAAAGAATATCTATGATTCATTTATAGAAACACTTGCAACACATCAATTAAATATCGATGATGTGATCGGTGTCGGGATAGGTGTGCCTGGTCCTGTTGATTTCGAAACAGGTATTGTTAATGGGGCAGTCAATTTACATTGGCCTGGAAATGTTAATGTTCGTCAAATATTTAGTGAATTTGTTAACTGTCCAGTTTATGTAGATAATGATGCTAACGTAGCAGCCTTAGGAGAAAAGCATAAAGGTGCAGGTCAAGGTGCTGATGACGTCGTTGCAATCACTTTAGGTACAGGTTTAGGTGGAGGTATTATCTCAAACGGTGAACTTGTACATGGTCATAATGGTTCTGGCGCAGAAATAGGTCATATCCGAACTGATTTTGACCAACGCTTTAATTGCAATTGTGGTAAATCTGGTTGTATAGAGACCGTTGCCTCAGCTACGGGTGTTGTTAATTTAATTGATTTTTATTATCCTAAATTAACATTTAAATCATCAATATTACCGTTAATTAAAGAAAATAAAGTGACAGCTAAAGCTGTATTTGATGCGGCTAAAGCAGGAGACCAATTCTGTATTTTTATTACTGAAAAAGTTGCAAATCATATTGCATACTTATGTAGTATTATTAGCGCAACAAGTAATCCAAAATATATTGTTTTAGGTGGTGGTATGTCTACTGCTGGATTAATTTTAATTGAAAATATTAAAACAGAGTATCACAACTTAACATTTACTCCTGCTCAGAAGGATACAGAAATTGTACAAGCACAACTAGGTAACGACGCTGGCATCACTGGTGCAGCAGGACTTATTAAAACATATATACTAGAAAAGGATGGTGTTAAATAATGGCAATTGTCGATGTTGTTATTATTCCAGTTGGAACTGAAGGTCCAAGTGTTAGTAAATATATTGCAGAAATACAAATGAAGCTTGAATCATTTAAGCAAGAAGGTAAAATTGATTATCAATTAACACCTATGAATACACTTATTGAAGGTGATCTAAAAGACTTGTTTGAAGTAGTACAAGCAATTCATGAATTACCATTCAGCAAAGGTATAGATAGAGTTTGCACAAACTTGCGAATAGACGATAGACGAGACAAAACACGTAAAATGAACGATAAATTAAAGTCTGTGCAGAAACATATCGATAAACAAGGAGAATAATATGAGAATCTCAAGCTTGAGTTTAGGACTAGTAGATACTAATGCGTACTTTGTCGAAAATGAAGACAGTGTTATTTTAATTGATCCGGCTGGTGAATCAGATAAAATCTTTAAAAAATTAAATCAAATTAACAAACCATTAAAAGCAATTTTATTAACACATGCGCACTTTGATCATATTGCAGCTTTAGATGAAGTAATTAATAAATATGATGTTCCATTATACATGCATAAAGAAGAATTCAGTTTTCTGACTGATTCTGAAAAAAATGGTTCTGCTAAATTCAAACAGTATGGTATGCCTTTAATCACTAGCGAAGCCAAACCATTAGCATTAGACGAAGGCAAACATAACATTGCTGATTTTGAATTTAATGTACTTCATACACCTGGTCATTCTCCAGGAAGTTTGACGTATGTGTTTAAGGAATTCGCAGTAGTTGGTGATACTTTGTTCAATAATGGAATTGGACGTACAGATTTATATCGTGGCGATTATGAAACACTTGTTGATTCAATTAAAGATAAATTATTTGAATTAGAAGGTGATTTGCCATTATTCCCTGGTCATGGTCCGTATACAACTGTGGATGATGAACAGTTAAATCCATTTTTAGATGGACAATAAAATAAAGTAATTTCTTTTCCTCCTACGTTTATATATGTAGGAGGTGTTTTTTTGAAGTTACTATTCAGAGAAATTGTAAATAAGGCCATTTCAAAAAATGCGAGTGATATACATTTCATCCCTTCAGTAGATGAAGTACATATTAAGTTTAGAATTAATGACTCTCTTGAACTATATGAAACCTTTAACTTAGATGTATACCAGAAATTACTCGTATTTATGAAATTCAGATCTGGTTTAGATGTTTCTTCACAACAAATTGCTCAAAGTGGTCGATATACTTATCAAGCTAAATCTACATACTATTTAAGAATTTCAACTTTACCATTATCATTAGGGCTAGAAAGCTGTGTAATAAGGATAATTCCTCAATATTTTAAAGCTAAGAAAGAATATAAAGCGTTTGAAGATTTTAAGCATTTAGTAAATAAGAAGCAAGGTTTAATTTTATTCACTGGTCCAACAGGATCTGGTAAAAGTACATTGATGTATCAGATGGTGCTACACGCTTACAAAGAACTAAATTTGAACGTCATCACTATTGAAAACCCAGTAGAACAATTACTTAAAGGCATTACTCAAGTATCTATCAATAAAAAAGCAGGAATTGATTATGTTAGTTCATTCAAAGCAATATTGAGATGTGATCCAGATATAATTTTAATAGGGGAAATACGCGATGCTGAAGTAGCTAAATGTGTAATTCAAGCAAGTTTAAGCGGGCACCTTGTTCTATCGACAATGCATTCTGCTAATTGCAAAGGCGCTCTATTAAGGTTAATTGAAATGGGAATTTCAAAACAAGAATTAACGCAATCTATCAATATCATTTCAAATCAAAGGTTAATTACAACAACACAGAACGAACGACGTCTGATTTGTGAAACGATTGATAGGCATCAAATTGAATATTTTTTTGATCATAAACAAACTTTACCGCATAATTTTAATAATTTAGAACATCAATTAAATTTATTATCCAAAGAGGGAACGATTTGTGAAGATACTGCAAACAAATATTTTTAATTTTCCATCAAAGAATTTAACTAGTGCTCAAATGATACATTTACTAGAAACGCTGACGAACTTATTAAAAAGTGGGTTTACATTACTTGAAAGTTTTGAGTTTATCAATTTATATTTTAAATACAGAGATAAAGAATTAAATAATAAAATTATGACATCTATTAAAACAGGTAAAACATGCTATGATATTTTACAATTAATAGGTTATCCTAATTCAATCACCACTCAAGTATATTTTTCACAAAAATATGGAACTCTAGAAGATGCTTTAGAAGAGTCTATAAAATATATGAAAACTAACTTATCTGCAAAACAAAAAGTGATTAAAGCTGTTCAATATCCATTGTTATTATGCACCGTTTTCATGTGCATGATTATTGTTTTGAATTATACTGTAATCCCTCAATTTGAACAATTATACGTATCTATGGATGTTAATTTATCATTTTATCAAAAATTTTTAACATCTATGATTACCTCTTTACCAACAATTATCTTTATAAGTTTCATCATCTTACTTATAACGATTTCATCGTTCATCATCATTCTATTTCGCTTGAATACCTCAAAAAAAGTACTTATTTTATCGTCATTACCATTAATCAACAATTATTATAAAATTTTTAAAACGTATCAACTCTCTAATGATTTAAGCTTATTTTATAAGAACGGTGTGAGTTTACAGGACATCGTTACAACTTACTTAGCTCAAAAAGAGAATGACTATTTAACTTATCTGGGAGATTTTCTAATGGATAAAACTAATAATGGCCTTTCTTTGGCAAATAGCCTGGCTATGATGCCTTGCTTTCAAGATGACTTGATTAAATTTATACAGCAAGGAGAAAAAAGTGGCAAATTAGATGTTGAACTAAAAATATATGCAACTATACTCATTAACCGATTTCAGGAAAAATCTGTTCAACATACTAAAGTGATTCAACCCATTATTTTTCTATTCTTAGGTATATTCATTGTTAGTTTATATTTAGTTATAATGCTACCTATGTTTCAATTAATGCAAAATATTAAATAATAAGGAGTTTTATATGAAGAGAACCGTTAAAAATATGAAGAAGTTAAAAGCCTTTACACTTATTGAAATGTTATTAGTATTGCTCATTATTAGCGTTCTATTAATATTAATCATTCCCAATATTGCTAAACAAACTGCTCATATACAGTCCACAGGCTGTGAGGCACAAGTAAAAATGGTAAATAGTCAGATAGAAGCCTATACTCTAAAGCATAATCGTGCCCCAACTAACATAAATGAACTTGTTGCAGAAGGTTTAATAAAAGACGGACAAAAACAATGTCGCTCTGGAGAAACTATTTCTATATCAAATGGTGAGGCAATTGCGAATTAATAAATTGCCTGGATTTACACTACTTGAAACATTACTCACTTTAATTATTTTAATCATTTTCTTAAACATTTCCCCATATATTTTTAAAACAAATCATTTAAATTTATTTGAGAGTAGATTAAAAATCAATAATATTATTGCTCAATTTGAATATCTTAAATCAAAAGCAATTGCCGAAAATCAATCTATCACAATAGTGCTTAATAAGAATGCTTCAGAAATGAAAGTGATAGAACAGAACGGAAAAAAGTATACATTAAGTTTATTTGGAGCAAAGATAATCTCTGTTGCAAAAGTACAAACACTCACATTTAATAATGAAGGGAAAATAAATCATTTTGGATCAATTATTTTAAAATATAAAACACACTTTTACAGAATAATTTTCCATATAGATAAAGGAAGGATACGTTTTGTCAAATTATCAAGTTAAAGGAAGTCTATTAATTGATAGTTTATTTAGTTTTATGGTGATGTCAGTCATTACTTTAACTTTTTTGACACTATTACAACAATTCAATGTCAATTTGCGAAACCAATACGATATGCTAGATATGAAACAAGCAATCATGACTAGTCATAAATATTACAGCCATAATGAACTCAAAAAAGGAATTAACATAGGGAAATATGAAATTAAACTTTACAAAAATACGATATGTAATAACAATAATTCAGCAAAGAGAAAAGTTTGCATCCGACTTAGTAATTAAAGGTTTTACATTTATTGAAATGCTTATTTCTTTATTCATTACGATCCTCATTTTAACTGTAATGCCAAATTTAATTCGTTTAACCGATACATATTTAATTAACGCTTATGAATTTGATCAGTCAGAATATTCTTTTTTTCAAGTAGACCTAAATAAAATGACTAATTCTAAAACAATTACTATGAAATTGATAAACAATCATACTATTATGATTCAACGACAACATCAAAATGACTATATTAAGTTCCACAATCATAAGATTATTTTTGAAAGCAATAGTAAAGGAAATATCACGCTCTTAAATAATGTACTAGACGCGAATTTTATATCTAGGCAACGAGGAATTATAGAAGTAATTTTAAGAATTGGAAATGAGGTGAATTATTATGACAAAACACTCTTTATATAAGTTTAGTGGATTCATGAGCACTTACACTTTGCTAATTTTTATTATTTATTTGTCTGTCATCACTTTTTATACAACTCAATATAGTTTAAAATTGAAGACAATTCAAAACATGAGTAGTTTTTATGACCAAAAAATTAATCAACTATTTGACAAAAGGTGAGGCTATTGAATAAGAAAAATTCACCAATAATACTTATTGGCTTTATGGGTACAGGTAAAAGCACTATAGGAGAATATTTATCCTTAGAGGAACAATTGAGTTTCATAGATTTAGATAATTACATTGAAATCAGAGAAAATAAAACAATACCTGACATTTTTAAAGATGTCGGAGAAATAGGATTTAGAGAATTAGAGTATAAATATTTATCGGAATGTACACAAAAATATGATGTCATTGCTACTGGTGGTGGTATTATCGAATACTCTAAATCATTAAATTATTTAAAACAGTATAAATACATTTTCTGGCTAGATTGTGACATAGATATTATCTTCAAAAGAGTTTTGAACGATAAACATAGACCAAATGCAATTGATAAATCTAAAAAACAGTTAAATAACTTGTATTTATCAAGGATTTCAAGATATAATGAAATCGCATTCATGAAAGTGAATAGTGATAAAACAATCAAAGAAATTTATAATGATATTATAAATTATCTATCTTGCGGTTGATCAGTATTAGAGAGAATAAAAATATTTTACTTAATTTAAAGTATCATCATTTTTATCGCCGAAGGTGCAAGTTAACTACTAAACTCTCAGGCAAAAGGATAATACTGTTACGCATTCCTGGATTAAGTGTATAAACAGGGTAGCTATTTGCTACTCTGTTTTTTATAAAAAATATAGGGGGTTTTCTAATGACAAGCGAATTAAAAAAAACACCATTGTATCAAAATTATGTAGATAGTGGTGCAAAAATTGTAGAATTCGGTGGATGGGCAATGCCTGTTCAATTTACAAGTATCAAAGAAGAACATAACGCAGTTAGATATGAAATAGGTATGTTCGATGTAAGCCACATGGGAGAAATCTCTATTAAAGGCAATGATGCTAGTAAATTTGTCCAATACTTACTTTCAAACGATACTAATAACCTAACTGACACTAAAGCTCAATATACTGCTTTATGTAATGAAGAGGGTGGTATTATTGATGATTTAGTAACATATAAAGTTGGCGATAATGATTATTTATTAATCGTTAATGCTGCTAACACAGATAAAGACTTTGCTTGGGTTGAAAAACATGCACCTAACTTTGATGTTGAAGTGTCAAATGTTTCTGATCAATTTGGTCAATTAGCAGTTCAAGGACCTAAAGCAAGAGATTTAGTTAGTGAATTAGTCGATATTGATGTAAGTGAAATGAAACCATTTGATTTCCAACAAAATGTTACTCTATTTGGAAAAAATGTTATTTTATCTCAATCTGGTTATACAGGTGAAGACGGGTTCGAAATCTACTGTGATGCTAAAGATACTGTAGATATTTGGAACGGCTTTATTGAACATAAAGTAGTACCATGTGGTCTTGGTGCACGAGATACTTTAAGATTAGAAGCTGGCTTACCTTTACATGGTCAAGATTTAACTGAATCTATTACACCTTATGAAGGCGGAATTGCCTTTGCTGCTAAACCATTAATCGAAGAAGATTTCATTGGTAAATCAGTATTAAAAGACCAAAAAGAAAATGGTTCAGAACGTAGAACTGTTGGTTTAGAATTACTTGATAAAGGTATTGCTAGAACTGGCTATCCAGTATTAGACCTTGACGGTAATGAAATTGGTGAAGTTACTTCAGGTACACAAGCACCATCTTCAGGTAAATCTATCGCAATGGCAATCATTAAGCGAGATGAGTTTGAAATGGGTCGTGAACTATTAGTTCAAGTACGTAAAAGACAACTCAAAGCTAAAATTGTTAAGAAAAACCAAATTGAAAAATAATTAAGGGGTGTGTATTGTGAGTCATCGTTATATACCATTAACAGAAAAAGATAAAAAAGAAATGTTAGATAAAATTGGTGCTAGTTCAATTAATGAATTATTTGGAGATGTGCCAGAGGATATCTTATTAAATAGAGACTTAAATATTGCTAGTGGTGAAGCTGAAACTTCACTTTTAAGAAGATTGAATACAATTGCTAATAAAAACGTAACTAAAGAAACTCATACGTCTTTCTTAGGTGCAGGTGTGTATGATCACTATGCTCCAGCAGTTGTAGATGCTATGATTTCTCGTTCAGAATTCTATACAGCTTATACGCCATATCAACCTGAAATATCTCAAGGTGAGTTACAAGCTATTTTTGAATTCCAAACATTAATTTGTGAATTAACAGATATGGATGTAGCAAACTCATCTATGTATGACGGCATCACAAGTTTTGCTGAGGCTTGTATCTTAGCATTTAATCACACTAAGAAAAATAAAATCGTAGTTTCTAAAGGACTTCATTATCAAGCACTTCAAGTACTAAAAACTTACGTTAAAGTTAGAGAAGAATTTGAAATTGTAGAAGTTGACTTAGATGGTACAATTACAGACTTAGAAAAATTAGAACAAGCAGTAGATGATGAAACTGCAGCTGTTGCAGTTCAATATCCAAACTTCTATGGTTCAATTGAAGATTTAGAAAAAATCCAATCATTTATCGAAGGTAAAAAAGCATTATTTATCGTTTATGCTAATCCATTAGCTTTAGGATTATTAACACCTCCAGGTTCATTCGGAGCAGATATCGTAGTCGGAGACACACAACCATTTGGTATCCCAACACAATTTGGTGGACCTCATTGTGGTTACTTTGCTACAACTAAGAAATTAATGCGTAAAGTTCCTGGTAGATTAGTAGGACAAACTCAAGATGATGAAGGTAACCGCGGATTTGTTCTTACTTTACAAGCTCGTGAACAACATATCCGTCGTGATAAAGCTACTTCAAATATTTGTTCTAACCAAGCCTTAAACGCACTTGCATCATCAATTGCTATGTCAGCACTTGGTAAACAAGGTATTTATGATATTGCAGTTCAAAACTTAGAACACGCAAATTATGCTAAAAAACAATTTAAAGACAACGGTTTTGAAGTTCTTGATGGTACTTCATTCAATGAATTTGTTGTTAAATTCGACCAACCAATCAAAGATATAAATAAAAAGCTAGCTGAGGAAGGTTTCATTGGAGGCTTTGACTTAGGAGAAGCTTCAACAGACTTCGAAAACCATATGCTAATTGCTGTTACTGAATTAAGAACTAAAGATGAAATTGATACATTTGTTAAGAAAGCTGGTGAGCTAAATGGTAGTAAGTAAATCAAGTCCATTAATTTTTGAAAGATCAAGAGCAGGTAGATATGCATACTCATTACCTCAAAGCGATATTAAAACAGATTCAGTTGAGAGTATTCTTGACGATAAATTTATCCGTAAAAACAAAGCGGAATTCCCTGAAGTTGCTGAATTAGATTTAGTACGTCACTATACTGAATTATCTAATAAAAACTTCGGTGTTGATTCAGGTTTCTATCCATTAGGATCATGTACTATGAAATATAATCCAAAAATCAACGAGAAAGTAGCTCGTATTCCTGGATTTGCTGAATCACATCCATTACAAGAAGAAGATCAAGTTCAAGGTTCTTTAGAAGTTGTATACAGTTTACAAGAAGAACTTAAAGAAATTACTGGTATGGATGAAGTGACATTACAACCAGCTGCAGGTGCCCATGGTGAATGGACGGCTTTAATGATTTTCAAAGCATACCATTTAGATAATGGTGAAGGTCACCGTGATGAAGTAATTGTTCCTGACTCAGCACACGGTACAAACCCTGCATCTGCGTCATTTGCTGGATTTAAAGCTGTTACTGTTAAATCAAATGAACGTGGCGAAGTTGATATCGAAGACTTAAAACGTGTTGTTAACGAAAACACTGCTGCGATCATGTTAACAAACCCAAATACACTAGGTATTTTCGAGAAAAACATCATGGAAATCCGAGAAATTGTGCATGAAGCTGGCGGATTATTATACTATGATGGTGCAAACTTAAATGCCATCATGGATAAAGTACGTCCAGGAGACATGGGATTTGACGCAGTACACTTAAACTTACACAAAACATTCACTGGCCCTCACGGTGGCGGTGGCCCTGGTTCAGGACCAGTTGGTGTAAAAAAAGAATTAGCTAGTTATTTACCAAAACCAATGGTAATCAAAGATGGAGATACATTTAAATATGATAATGATATTAAAAACTCTATCGGAAGAGTTAAACCATTCTATGGTAACTTTGGTATCTATTTAAGAGCATACACATATATTAGAACAATGGGTGCAGAAGGTTTAAGAGAGGTTTCTGAAGCAGCAGTTCTAAATGCTAACTATATTAAAGCTAGCTTAAAAGACCACTACGAAATTCCATATGAACAATATTGTAAACATGAATTCGTATTAAGTGGATCAAAACAAAAAGAACATGGTGTTCGTACTTTAGATATGGCTAAACGTTTATTAGACTTCGGCGTACATCCACCAACAATTTACTTCCCACTAAATGTAGAGGAAGGTATGATGATTGAACCAACTGAGACAGAATCTAAAGAAACATTAGATTACTTTATTGATTCAATGATCCAAATTGCTGAAGAAGCTAAAAATGAACCTGATACAGTCTTAGAAGCACCACACAGTACAATCATTGATAGATTAGATGAAACTACTGCTGCACGTAAGCCTGTATTGAAATTTGAAAACCTTCACGAAGAAAAAGAATAATATTCATTTCTTGTCCCTGTAACCTTATAAATGGTTATAGGGACTATTTATATACATAGATTTGTACTTTGAAATTATACGTATTGTTAACACAATTTAAGAGATATTGTTATAATACGCATAGATGTGTTGCATTAAAGGCGTAAAAAAACTCTTAAAGATTTTATCTTTAAGAGTTCATAACAGACATAAGATTATTTTTTTGTTTTAATCTTACCAGTCCATTTTTTGTATCCGCCTTTTAACATATAAATATCTTTATAGCCATTCTTTTTTAGAATACGGGCTGCACGATAACCTGCAACACCATTTGCATCACAAAGATAAATTGGTTGATCTTTACGTAAACCTTGATATCTTTGACTAAACATTGATATTGGAATGTTACGAGCGCCGTTTATATGGCCGTAATCATAGTCTACTTTTTCACGAACATCAATCACTTGAGCTTTTCTTAAACCTTTATGAAATTCATTTTGCTCAAGTTCAGTTACTGCTCGTTTATTCATAAACCAATTTCCAAGCATATATAAAATAATAATGACTATAATAGCTAAAGCTATAATCAAAGATACATTCATATTGCATCCTCCCTAATTAACCGATATTATAATTATAAGACTGTTAGCTAAATTTATCAAAATTTTTTATTAGCTATTTTTATCAAAGTTTTATATGTAAAATTTAATATTTTCTTTAGTTAATTATATATTGTGATTGGAGTTTGTTTTATGACAGAGACATGGAATTTTATAAATACAGGAAGTCACGATCCATATTATAATATGGCAATGGATGAAGCGCTTTTAAACTTTGTATCAAGAGGGGAAATCGATCCTGTTGTTAGATTTTACACTTGGAATCCCGCAACATTATCAGTGGGATATTTTCAAAGATTAAAAAAAGAAATCGACATTGATAAAGTAAAAGAAAAAGGATTCGGGTTAGTTCGAAGACAAACGGGTGGTAGAGGTGTACTTCATGATAAAGAATTAACATATAGTGTTATTGTGTCAGAAGAACATCCTAATATGCCTTCTACTGTAACTGAAGCGTATCGTGTTATTTCTGAAGGGTTACTTGAAGGATTTAAATTACTAGGATTTGAAGCATATTTTGCGATTCCACGTTCAAAAGAAGAACGAGAAAAATTAAAACAACCAAGAAGTGCCGTATGTTTTGACGCGCCAAGTTGGTATGAATTAGTTGTTGAGGGTAGAAAAATTGCAGGAAGTGCTCAAACTAGACAAAAAGGCGTCATTTTACAGCATGGTTCTTTATTACAAGATGTTGATGTTGATGAACTTTTCGACATGTTCACTTTTAAAAATGATCGTCTTAAAGATAAAATGAAAAAAGCATTTGTAGATAAAGCAGTGGCAATCAACGATATTGCTGATAGACATATAACAATTGAGGAAATGGAAAAAGCATTTGAAGAAGGCTTTAAAAAAGGATTAAATATTGAATTTAAACCACTTATTTTATCTGATAAGCAAATGGAAGAAGTAAAAGAATTAGAAGAAAAATATCGTTCTGATGAATGGTTATATAAAAAATAAAAAGACAGTAAATGTGTTTTTAAATTGATGTGCACTCTAAAAATTGGAATTAAATTCTGACTTTATAGGGTGCACTTTTATTTCAGTCAACTACTGCCAATATATATTTATAGAGTCCGGGACATAAATAATATAATGAGGCTATATTGCAAATTCGCAGTAGCTGACTGAACTGAGAAGGCGCTTTAATCAAGCTTTTCTCAGTTCTAGTCATCCTTGCGGGCGAGGCCCAAACAAAGAGAATTTCACTAAGAAAT
>NZ_JAESLA010000020.1:14582-42737 GCF_017892405.1 Staphylococcus sp. GDY8P85P
GGACAACGAATTTAAAAGAATTCTGTCCCACTCCCTTACTAGTCTAAGGTTTTAAAATCTTAGACGTATTATTTACGATGTTTCTTTTTATATTTTCTTGCAGCTCTTCTATATTTACGTTGATCTTCAGTTAAGAAGAAGAAATAGTATATTAAATAAATAATGATTGCGATGATTATAAAAGTAAAAATAGTTTTAGCAAATGACATCATAAACGCATTCAGATTTAAGATTAAGCCAATTGCTGCAATAATTAATACTAAATAAAACAATATATTTTTCAAAACAAAAACTCCTATATTTATGAATTATTGGACATGTTAACTTGAGATAGCTTTGTCTTACCTTTATTTAATTTATTAGAATTATTAGTTTCATATCCACTCTTTATATCTTTAAATGCTGATTGTAATTCTTTATTCATTTGTCTAATATTCTTATCTTCATTCTTATTGGCACTTGATAAATCTTTTGTTGAAATCGTGCCTTTATATTTACTATACGCATCATCAATATCGTTTGTTATAGTATTTAATTTTTCAAGATTTTGCTTTTTATCCTCTTTTTTCTTTTTAGTTAAATCTAGTTGATTATAATTACTAATCACTTTAGTAATATCTTGATAATATTTTGAAGAAGCATCTAGAAATTTAGCTTCTTTATTGTTATCAACAGTTTTAGATACATTCTTTTTATCTTTATTAAGAGCTTCAACTTGTGCTTTTTGATTACTAATATCTTGATTTAGCTGTTGGATATCTAACTTCAAGTTATGGTTTTCATCTCTTAATTTGGTTGTCTTGTCTTCCAAAGGTCCTAAATTTTGAGAGCCACAACCAACCAATAAACATGAAGCTCCTAGAATAACGATTAATTTTTTCATTAAAATCTCCCTAAACCAAAATCTCTTTATTTCTAAAATAATTATGCTATTATTTTAATGTAAATAGAGCAAATGTACAAACGTTATACTAGGAGTGATTTGTATGAATAAATTAGCAAAAGTTCAAGAACTACTAAATCATCATCAAATAGATGCTTTAGTTATCTTATCAGATTATAATCGAAGATATTTATCTGATTTTACTGGTACAAGTGGTGCATTAGTTATTTCAAAAGATCGTTATCAATTAATAACAGACTTCCGTTATATTGAACAAGCTACCGAACAGGCTACTCATTTCGAAATTATCAAGCGCAGTGGTGGATTAATTGAAGAAATCGTTGAAATTATCAATCATAACCAATTTAAGTCAATTGGGTTTGAAGGTCACTTAGTAAGTTACGATACTTACCAAACGTTAAATCAATCAAGCGCAAATTTAGTTTCAATTGGTGACGACATTGAAAAAATTAGAGAAGTAAAAACACCTGAGGAAATTGAGAAAATTAAATATGCTGCTAAAATAGTTGATGATACATATAATTATATCTTAGAAATTGCCGAGGCTGGCATGACTGAAAGAACATTAAAGGCGAAATTAGAGAGCAAAATGCTAGAATTAGGTGCAGATGGACCTTCATTCGACACAATTGTAGCATCGGGTTATAGAGGCGCCTTACCACACGGAGTAGCAAGTGATAAAGTTGTTGAACAAGGGGATATGATCACGTTAGACTTTGGTGCATACTACAGAGGATATTGCTCTGATATTACAAGAACATTTGCTATAGGTGAACCTGATCCAAAGATGAAAGACATTTATAATATTGTTCTTGAATCCCAAATAAAAGCCATCAATGAAATTAAAGCTGGCATGACTGTGGCAGAAGCAGACGCTTTATCAAGAGATTATATTGCGTCTCATGGATATGGAGAAGCATTTGGTCATTCACTCGGTCATGGTATTGGATTAGATATACACGAAGGACCATTATTATCTAAAAATGCAAAGGGTACGATTCAAGTAAATAATTGTGTTACTATTGAACCAGGTATTTATGTAGATGGTCTTGGCGGTGTACGTATAGAAGATGATATTTTAATCACTGAAAATGGCTGCGAAGTCTTTACTAAATGTACAAAAGACCTTATTATTTTATAGAAAGCGCATATTTGAGGAGGAAACTGAATGATTTCGGTTAATGATTTTAAAACAGGTTTAACAATTTCTGTAGATAATGGCATTTGGAAAGTTATTGATTTCCAACATGTAAAACCAGGTAAAGGTTCTGCCTTTGTTCGTTCTAAATTACGTAATTTAAGAACAGGTGCAATCCAAGAAAAAACATTTAGAGCTGGAGAAAAAGTTGAACAAGCAATGATTGAAAATCGTCGCATGCAATATTTATATGCAGATGGTGATAATCATGTGTTCATGGATAATGAAACGTTTGATCAAACTGAATTATCAGCAGATTATTTAAAAGATGAATTAAAATTCTTAAAAGCAAACATGGAAGTTCAAATTCAATCATATGAAGGTGAAACAATCGGTGTTGAATTGCCTAAGACCGTTGAATTAGAAGTTACTGAAACTGAACCTGGTATTAAAGGTGATACTGCTACTGGTGCAACTAAATCAGCTACAGTTGAAACTGGTTATACATTAAATGTACCTTTATTTGTTAATGAAGGTGATGTATTAGTAATTAATACTGGTGATGGAAGCTATATTTCAAGAGCTTAATTTATTATGAATGATAACTAGAGTCTTTCTGATTACCAATTAGAAAGACTTTTTTTAATACTCAAATCATGCATACAAAAAATTATAAAATATCAGAGTATCATTTATAATATTCATATAATGATATTAACTATTTGCCATAAAATGACACATGCTTGAATTGGCAAGTTGAGTCAAGTAAAATAGATTAGTAGATGAAAACTAAGTCGAGGAGTCAGTAACTTATGAATTTTAAAGAAATAAAAGAATTAATCGAAATTCTTGATCAATCAAGTTTAACTGAAATTAATATTGAAGATAATAAAGGTAGTGTAGTTAATCTAAAAAAACAAAAAGAAACTGAAATAATTACACCACAATATACACAACAAGCACCTTTAGCACCTGCTGCACCAACAATGTCAACACCAAATCAAAGTGTATCAGATGCACCTGTTGAAGAAAATAAAAGTCAAGATGATGAATCATCATATCAAACGATTAATGCACCAATGGTTGGTACATTTTATAAATCTCCATCACCTGAGGAAGATGCTTATGTTCAAGTTGGTGATAAAGTTACAAATGAATCAACTGTATGTATTTTAGAAGCAATGAAATTATTTAATGAAATTCAAGCAGAAGTTTCTGGAGAAATCGTTGAAATATTAGTAGAAGACGGACAAATGGTAGAGTATGGCCAACCGTTATTTAAGGTGAAATAATGAAAAAAATCTTAATCGCTAACCGTGGAGAAATTGCGGTTAGAATTATCAGAGCTTGCCATGATTTAGGCATACAAACCGTTGCTATTTATTCTGAGGGAGATAAAGACGCATTACATACTCAAATTGCTGATGAAGCATATTGCGTTGGTCCTACTCAGTCTAAAGATTCATATTTAAATATTCCTAATATCTTATCTATAGCAACATCAACAGGGTGTGATGGTATTCATCCGGGTTATGGCTTTTTAGCTGAGAACGGTGACTTTGCAGAACTATGCGAAGCTTGCCAATTGAAATTCATTGGTCCTAGCTATGAATCTATTCAAAAAATGGGTATTAAAGACGTTGCAAAAGCTGAAATGATTGCTGCCAATGTACCAGTTGTGCCAGGAAGCGATGGACTTGTCACATCTATAGAGGATGCTAAACAAATTGCTGAAGAAATCGGCTATCCTGTAATTATAAAAGCGACAGCAGGCGGTGGCGGTAAAGGGATCCGAGTGGCCAGAACAGAGAAAGAACTTGAAAATGGCTATCGAATGACCCAGCAAGAAGCAGAAACTGCTTTCGGTAATGGGGGACTTTATCTTGAAAAATTTATCGAGAACTTCCGCCATATCGAAATTCAAATAATTGGTGATCAATACGGAAATGTAATTCATCTCGGAGAAAGGGATTGCACGATTCAGAGACGTATGCAAAAGTTAGTTGAAGAATCACCATCACCTATATTAACGAATGAACAACGTGAAGAAATGGGAAATGCTGCAATTAGAGCTGCTAAAGCAGTAAATTATGAGAACGCAGGTACAATTGAATTTATTTATGACTTAAATGACAATCAATTTTACTTTATGGAAATGAACACGCGTATCCAAGTTGAACATCCGGTTACTGAAATGGTTACGGGAATAGACTTAGTTAAATTGCAATTAAAAGTTGCGATGGGTGAAACATTACCATATACACAAGATGATATTACTATTAATGGGCATGCGATTGAATATCGTATAAATGCTGAAAATCCATATAAGAATTTCATGCCTTCTCCTGGTAAAATTACCCAATACCTTGCGCCTGGAGGTTATGGTGTGAGAATTGAATCAGCTTGCTATACGAATTATACAATCCCTCCATATTACGATTCTATGGTTGCTAAGTTAATTGTACATGAACCTACTCGTGAAGAAGCGATTATGACTGGAATCAGAGCATTAAGCGAGTATTTAATTTTAGGAATCGATACAACAATTCCGTTCCACTTGAAATTAATGAATAATGATATTTTTAGAAGTGGATCATTTAATACAAATTTCTTAGAGCAATATAATATTATGAATGACAATGAGTAGGAGGTAGTATAAATGGTTAAAGTGGCAGATTATTCAAATTCAAATTTAGGTAAAATTGAAATTGCACCAGAAGTTATCTCTGTAGTTGCAAGTATTGCAGTATCAGAGGTAAACGGTGTTACCGGACATTTTGCAGAATTAAAAAATAGTAATATTGAGAAAATGAGTCGAAAAAATCTCAATAGAAATTTAAAAATAGATGTTAAAGAAGATGGCATTCAAATTGATGTATATTGCTCTATTAAACATGGTATCAATATTTCTAAGTTTGCGAGCAAAATTCAAACATCCATTTTCAACTCAATTAAAACAATGACTGCAATCGAGCCTAAAGAAATTAACGTTCATATCATGCATATCACTGTCGAATAATATAAAGATTACATTAACAAGGAGTTATTTATGAGTCGAAAAGAATCAAGAAAGCAATCATTTCAAACTTTGTTTCAGTTAGAAATGAAAGATACAGAATTAACTATCAATGAAGCAATCAATTTTATTAAAGATGATGAGCCAGATTTAGACTTTGAATTTATACACTGGTTAGTGACTGGTGTAAAAGATCATGAACCGGTTTTAGATGATACGATCAAACCATATCTTAAAGATTGGTCACTTCAACGTTTGCTAAAAACAGACCGTATTATACTACGTATGGCTACATTTGAATTATTACACAGTGATACACCACCAAAAGTAATCATCAATGAAGCTGTAGAATTGGCAAAACAGTTTAGTGACGATGAACATTATAAATTTATTAATGGTGTGCTAAGTAAAATAAAATAATTAATTTGAGTGATGACTATGTCTGAATACTTAAGTGTAACAACATTAACAAAATATATTAAATACAAATTTGACCAAGACCCACATTTACAGTCTATTTTGCTTAAAGGCGAACTATCTAACTTTAAAAGGCATTCTAGCGGACACCTTTATTTCAATGTTAAAGATAAAGATAGTGTCATTAGTGCAATGATGTTTAAGGGCAATGCTAGCAAACTTACTTTTGATCCTAAAGAAGGTGACGAAGTTCTCTTAGAAGCACGTGTTTCAGTATATGAGCGACGTGGAAACTATCAAATTTATGTCAATAAGATGGAATTAGATGGTATAGGGAACTTGTATCAAAAGTTAGAACAATTAAAGATAAAATTAAAAAAAGATGGCTATTTTAGTAATGAATATAAAAAGCCTATTCCCCGGTTTCCTAAAAAAATTGCGATTTTAACTGCAAGTACTGGTGCAGCAATTAGGGATATTGTGTCTACAATCAATAGCAGATATCCTTTAGTTGAAAAAATTCAATTAAGTACTTTGGTTCAAGGAACTCAAGCAAAAGAAGATATTATCGAAAAAATAAAACACGCTGACGCACTTGGCGTCGATACCATTATAGTTGGTCGTGGTGGTGGTTCTATAGAAGATTTATGGAACTTTAACGAAGAGGATGTTGTGAAAGCAATCTTTGAATGTCAAACTCCTATTATTTCAGCTGTCGGACATGAAACTGATTTTACATTGAGTGATTTTGTCGCTGATGTAAGGGCAGCAACACCTACTCAAGCTGCGGTCATCGCTACACCCGATCAGTACGAATTGATGCAACAAATTAAACAATATCAATTTTCGCTTTCAAGATATATAAAACAATATCTTGAAAAACAACATAAACAGCTCGACCATTTATCATCGTATTATAAATTTAAACAACCTTCATTATTATATGATCAACAAATTCAACGAAAAGATGATTTAGAAAAGCAATTATCTCAATTAATATCATCTAAAATTGAAAATAAAAAGTATCAAATTAAAGTACTTCGTCAAAATTTTAATTTAAAAGCTTTAAAGCAATCCATTACGCAAAATAATAAACACTTAATGAACATTAATAGTCGATTAACAAACTTAACAAAGAAAAGTATTCAAAATAATCAATTAGAGCTCAAAAATAAAATTGAACTATTAAACAACTTAAGTCCGACTAATACAATGCTAAGAGGCTATACTATTATTAATAAGAACGACCAAGTGATTACAAGTACACAAGACTTAAATGAAAATGATGAAATTACATTAGCAATGAAAGATGGTAGCGTTGATGCTATTGTTAAAAAGGTTAGGTGTGAACATGAGTAAAGATCAACAAAGTTTTGAAGAAATGATGCAAGAATTGGAAAAAATCGTTCAAAAGTTAGATAATGAAACTGTATCTCTTGAAGAATCACTAGAGTTATATCAGCGAGGAATGAAACTTTCAGCCACATGTGATGCAACGCTAAAAGATGCGGAAAATAAAGTTAATCAACTTATTAAAGATGAAGCAGAGGATGAAGATAATGACAAAGATGTCAATGAATGAGTTAATTGAACAAATTAATAGCGCTCTTGACGGTGTAATTAAACCTTCACCATTAAATACCAATCTTGAAGAAAGTATGCAGTATTCACTTAATGCAGGTGGTAAAAGAATAAGACCGTTACTTGTTTTCTTAACGTTGGATGTATTAAATCAAGATTATATCAAAGGTAAACAAACGGCTTTAGCATTGGAAATGATTCACACATATTCTTTAATACATGATGATTTACCTCCTATGGATAATGATGATTATCGTCGTGGAAAATTAACAAATCATAAAGTTTATGGTGAATGGAAGGCTATTTTAGCTGGAGACGCACTTTTAACGAAGGCTTTTGAAATCGTTGCTGACGATGATTTATTAGAACCAGAGGTTAAAGTAAAGGTACTTTCAAGATTAGCTCACAATAGCGGTCACTTAGGTATGGTTGGTGGCCAAACATTAGACATGCAAAGCGAGGATAAACCTGTTGATTTGGAAACCCTTGAACAAATACATAAAGCTAAGACAGGTGCATTATTAAAATTTGCGATATTAAGTGCTACCGATATTGCCAAAGTCGATCAATCGACGTCACAATTACTTGAATCATTTAGCGATCATCTAGGTCTAATGTTCCAGATTAAAGATGATTTACTAGATGTGTATGGTGATGAATCTAAGTTAGGTAAAAAAGTAGGTAGTGATATTGAAAATCACAAAAGCACTTATGTTTCATTATTAGGAAAAAAAGGTGCAGAAGAAAAACTTGATTTTCATAAAAATGCTGCCACTGAATCAATTGAAAAGCTCTCTGAGCAATACGATATTAAGCCTTTACTAGATGTCGTTGATTTATTTTACACTCGTGATCATTAAGTTGAACGAATAAGAACCCTTTAAAGTTATTGTTTTATACATCAGCTTTGAAGGGTGTTTTAATACTTTATTTTAATGACTAGGTGCTCGTTATCATTATTATTAAAAATTTACATAATTATTTATAAATATATACATTTTTTCAAACAAAATCATTCAAAATTAGCGCTATGTCATTAATTTAAACAATTTACGATTATTGAGTTATCAGTTACTTATGCATAATAGCAATAGTAGTAGTAAAAATTATGTTGTGTTAAAATCATTGTATAATTATTCGAAACTAGGAGTGTTCATAATGGCAAAAAAATCAGTGAGACACATAAAAATAAGAGAAATTATCTCAAGCGAAAAGATAGAAACGCAAGACGAACTCGTCAAACGTCTAAATGAATACGACCTTAATGTGACTCAAGCAACAGTATCTCGTGATATTAAAGAATTACAATTAATCAAAGTACCCGCACCGACAGGTCAATATGTTTATAGCTTGCCGAATGATCGAAAATATCATCCACTTGAAAAATTGGGACGTTATCTTATGGACTCATTTGTTAACATTGAAGGAACTGGAAATTTACTAGTCTTAAAAACATTACCAGGTAACGCTCAATCAATAGGTGCTATACTAGACCAAATCGATTGGGACGAAGTGCTCGGTACTATTTGTGGAGATGACACTTGTCTTTTAATTTGTAAAGATGAAGAAGCAAGTAATACAATTAAAACTAGAATTTTCAATTTATTATAAGGATGTGATGAATTCATGTTACAAACCTTATCAATAAAACAATTTGCAATTATTGATGAATTAGAAATTCATTTTTCAGATGGCCTTACAGTACTGAGTGGTGAAACTGGTTCAGGTAAGTCAATCATCATAGATGCTATTGGCCAATTAATTGGGGTGCGTGCTTCATCAGACTATGTTAGACATGGTGAAAAAAAGGCAATTATTGAAGGTATTTTTGACATAGACGAAAGTAAAGATGTCATTCATATCCTTCAGGACCTAGATATAGATATTGATGAAGACTTTTTATTAGTAAAAAGAGAGATTTTTAGTACTGGTAAAAGTATTTGTAGATTAAACAATCAAATCGTAACACTTCAAGATTTACGTAAAGTCATGCAAGAGTTATTAGATATTCATGGTCAACATGAAACTCAAACACTTCTTAAACAAAAGTACCATTTAAAATTATTAGATGACTATGCAGAGGATAAATATTCAACTACAAAAGAACAATATCAAAACGTGTTTAACCAATATAAAAGTAAAACAAAGGAATTAGAAGATCTAGAGTCTGCAGATCAAGCGTTACTTCAACGTTTAGATTTAATGAAATTTCAATATGAAGAACTAGAAGAAGCTTCTTTAAAAGAAGGCGAAATTGAACAATTAGAAGTTGATATTCGTAGAATTCAAAATTCTGAGAAACTAAGCTTAGCGCTTAATAATGCCCATGTTACTTTAACCGATGAACACGCGATTACAGATAGACTTTATGAATTAAGTAATCATTTGCAATCCATTGATGAAATTCTGCCGGATAAATATAGTAAACTTAAAGAGGATATCGACCAATTTTATTATACGCTTGAGGATGCCAAACACGAGATATATGATGAAATGTCGAACAACGAATTTGATGAACAAATGCTCAATGAATTAGAATCCCGAATGAATTTATTAAATAATCTCAAAAGAAAATATGGCAAAGATATCGATGAATTAATGACTTACAAAGACAAACTGCAAAATGAAATTGCTAAAATTGAAAATTATGAGGAAAGTACATCTCAATTACGTGAGGAAATTAATCGATTATATGAAGAAGTCATGTCTCAAGGTAAGTTATTATCTAAGGCGCGTCGTACTGTAGCACGCACATTAAGAGACCATATTGTTTCCGAAATTCAAAATTTACAAATGAAAGATGCTAATTTAGAAATTTCTTTCCAATTATTAGAAAAGCCAACGATTGATGGTATAGAATTCGTTGAGTTCCTAATAAGTCCAAATAAAGGAGAACCACTTAAGAGTTTAAATAAAATTGCCTCTGGTGGTGAGCTATCTCGTATTATGCTCGCTTTAAAAAGTATATTTGTACAATCACGAGGACAAACAGCAATTCTATTTGATGAGGTTGATTCGGGTGTGTCTGGTCAAGCTGCCCAAAAAATGGCTGAAAAAATGAGAGATATCGCAGAATATATCCAAGTCATTTGTATCTCTCACTTACCACAAGTCGCATCAATGAGTGATCATCATTTATTAATAAGCAAAGCTTCCAATGATGACCGTACAACAACTCAAGTTAAAGAATTAAAAGATGATGATAAAATTGATGAAATCGCACGCATGATTTCTGGTGCTAGTGTGACGGAATTAACTAGAGAAAATGCAAAAGAAATGATTAGCCAAAATCAAAGAAAAAAATAGGGTGCGGTACAGCAATTAAAGTAAATCGTTGTCCCGCCCCAGCATGCTTAGCTTGTAGAATTTTTTGATAAAATTCTCTTTGCTTGGCAACACATAGGTAAGAATGACTAGGTTTGAAAAAAAGCTTGATTTAAGCGCATTTTCAAACGAGTCGGCTACTGCTAAAATAATAAATTAGGTTGAGACTTATATTTTGTCCCAACCTCTTAGGTAATTTATTAGTTTTATTACTATTAAATTTTGATGTAAAATGTATAATAAATCACTGATTTAAATAGATTAATTTTTATGAGCTATGCTCATTGCGTTATAAATGACATAAGACATTTAAAATCTATTTATATTGAGTATTGTTGCATCATACTATTGATAAATAAATTGTAAATGCGTTAGGAGTAAAAAAATGAGCGAAAAGCAATATGACCTAGTCGTTTTAGGTGGAGGAACCGCTGGATATGTGGCGGCCATACGAGCATCTCAACTGGGTAAAAAGGTAGCTATTGTAGAGAAATCATTATTAGGTGGAACTTGTTTACATAAAGGGTGTATCCCTACAAAAGCATTATTAAAATCTGCTGAAGTATTAAGAACGGTGAAAGAATCCGCTGACTTTGGGGTGAATATAGACCATTTTTCATTTGACTTAAAAACTATGATGGAACGTAAAAACACTATTGTTAGCCAAATGCATCATGGTATAGATAGTTTAATGCAAAAAAATCACATTGATGTTTTTAATGGTACTGGAAGAATAATGGGTACATCTATTTTTTCACCACAAAGTGGTACAATCTCAGTTGAATACGAAGATGGTGAATCTGATCTTTTACCTAATCAATATGTCTTAATTGCTACAGGATCATACCCAACACAATTACCATTTTTACCTTTCAATCATGAAACAGTATTATCTAGCAGTGACATGCTTGAACTCACTGATTTACCCTCAAAGATAGCAATCATAGGCGGTGGCGTGATTGGACTTGAATTCGCTTCTTTATTAATAGACTTAGGTGTAGAGGTTAGTGTAATTGAGGCTGGAGAACGAATTCTACCTGCTGAAAGTGCTCAAATTGCAAAATTTCTTAAAACCGCTCTTAGCGAAAGAGGCGTTGCATTTTATGAAAATTGTGCCTTGAGTGATGCATCAGTAACCGTTAATGCTAATTCCGTAACCATTCAAGTCAATGAGGAAAAAACATTAGAATTAGACAAAGTATTAGTAGCGATTGGACGTACTCCTAATACCAATGATATTGGGTTAAATAATACTAAAATTCAAACAGATCAATTAGGTAACATTTTAGTTAATGAATGCTTACAAACAGAAGATAAACATATCTATGCTGCTGGTGATTGTATAGGCAAATTACAATTAGCTCATGTGTCTTCAAAAGAAGGCATTTTAGCTGTCGAACATATGTTTAATGGATCTAGCTTACCTTTAAACTATAATAAAATGCCAAAATGTATATATACACATCCTGAAGTTGCTTCCATTGGTTATAATAAGGAGTCTGCCAAAGCGCAAAATATTAAATCTAAATCATTTAAAGTGGGATTTAATGCAATAGGTAAAGCTGTGATAGAGACTAATGCTAAGGATAAAGGCTTTTGCGAAATGGTTATTGATCAAGAAACAAATGAAATTATCGGTATTAGCATGATAGGACCACAGGTTACTGAATTAATCAATGAAGCGTCATTATTACAATTTATGAATGGCTCAGCAATTGAATTAGGTCTGACAACACATGCACATCCTTCAATATCTGAAGTATTAATGGAATTGGGATTGAAAGTAGAAAATAGAGCGATACATGTTTAATAGGAGGAATATTTAAAATGATTGATTATAAATCTGTCGGACTCTCAGAAGATGACCTCAAAGAAATCTATAAATGGATGGATTTAGGCAGAAAAGTAGATGAACGATTATGGTTACTAAACCGTGCGGGTAAAATTCCCTTTGTCGTAAGTGGACAAGGTCAGGAAGCCACTCAAATAGGAATGGCTTATGCTATGAAAGAAGGAGATATTTCATCTCCATATTATAGAGATTTAGCATTTGTAACTTATATGGGTATTTCTCCTTATGATACAATGCTAGCTTCATTCGGTAAAAAGGATGATATTAATTCTGGTGGCAAGCAGATGCCATCTCACTTCAGTCATCGTGAAAAAGGTATATTATCTCAAAGTTCTCCTGTTGCAACTCAAATACCGCATTCAGTAGGTGCTGCTTTAGCTTTGAAAATGGATAAAAAACCTAATATCGCTACAGCCACTGTAGGTGAAGGAAGTTCAAATCAAGGAGATTTTCACGAAGGTTTAAACTTTGCAGGTGTACACAAACTACCTTTTGTTTGCGTCATTATTAATAATAAATACGCGATATCAGTTCCAAATTCACTACAATATGCCGCCGAAAAACTTTCTGATAGAGCTTTAGGCTATGGTATCCACGGTGAAACTGTAGATGGTAACGATCCTATTGCTATGTATAAAGCAATGAAAGAAGCTAGAACGCGTGCATTAAATGGTGAAGGTGCTACCTTAATTGAGGCCGTTACAAATCGTATGACACCACATTCATCAGATGATGATGATACATATCGTACTAAAGAAGAACGAGAAGCTTTAAAAACGTATGATTGCAATCTTAAATTTAAAGATTATTTACTCGAACAAGGTATCATCGATCAAGCATGGTTAGATCAGTTAGAGCAAGCACATAAAGAAATTATTACCAAAGCCACAAAAGACGCAGAACAAGCGCCATATCCATCTGTAGATGAAACATATCAATTTGTGTATGATCCAGAAGGAGGTATTGGCAATGAGTAAAATGACTTATATTGAAGCGATACAACAAGCACAAGATTTAGCCATGGAACAAGATAACAATGTATTTATACTTGGTGAAGATGTTGGGAAGAAAGGTGGCGTATTTGGCGCTACACGTGGTTTACAAGAAAAATACGGTGTTGAAAGAGTAATTGATACCCCGTTAGCCGAATCTAATATCGTTGGTACTGCTATTGGCGCTGCAATGATTGGCAAACGACCAATTGCAGAAATTCAATTTGCAGATTTTATCTTACCAGCAGTTAATCAAATTATAAGTGAAGCAGCAAAAATGCGTTATCGTTCAAATAATGACTGGCAATGCCCGATTACAATAAGAGCACCTTTTGGTGGTGGTGTTCATGGTGGTTTATACCATTCTCAAAGTATCGAAAGTATTTTTGCTTCTACACCTGGGCTTACAATCGTCATTCCTTCATCACCTTATGATGCTAAAGGGTTATTGTTATCTTCTATTGAATCTAATGATCCAGTACTATTTTTTGAACATAAAAAGGCCTATCGTTTCTTAAAAGAAGAAGTACCAGAAGAATATTATACTGTTCCTCTTGGAAAAGCTGATGTTAAACGAGAAGGCAACGATATTACAGTATTTACATATGGATTATGTGTAAATTATTGTATGCAAGCTGCTGATATTTTAGCCGCTGATGGTATCAGTGTAGAAATTGTCGATTTAAGAACAGTTTACCCTTTAGATAAAAAGACAATTATTGAACGCGCCAAAATCAATGGCAAGATTTTACTCGTAACTGAAGATAATCTTGAAGGTAGTATCATGTCAGAAGTTTCGGCAATTATTGCTGAAAACTGTTTATTTGAACTTGATGCACCGATTATGAGGTTAGCTGGACCAGATGTACCTTCAATGCCATTTTCTCCGAATTTAGAAAATGAAGTTATGATGAATCCTGATAAAATCTTAGAAAAAATGAGAGAACTTGCACAATTTTAAGGAGGCAAAATTATGGATGTTAAAATGCCTAAACTAGGCGAAAGTGTTCATGAAGGTACAATCGAGCAATGGCTAATTTCTGTAGGAGACTATGTAGACGAATATGAACCCTTATGTGAAGTCGTTACTGATAAAGTAACCGCTGAGGTACCTTCAACGGTTTCTGGTACTATTACTGAAATCTTAGTTTCTGAAGGAGAAACAGTTCAAATAGATCATGTTATATGTAAAATTGAATCTTCTGAGTCAAATCAATCAACGAACACGCATAATAATAAACAAGGAACAGATGATAATAAGAATGAAACAACTGTTAATACAAACAATATGGATGTCTTAACTGATAAAACGCCAAAATCAGACTCAAGTGTTCACACTGATCAGAACGTTCGTCAAAATGAACAATCAAATACAGAATCAGCATCGTCACCACTAAATAATGGTCGCTATTCTCCTGTCGTATTTAAAATTGCTTCTGAAAATAATGTTGATTTATCACGTGTGCGTGGCACAGGTTTCGAAGGAAGAGTAACTAAAAAAGATATTGAAGCTTATGTGCATTCTGAGAAACAAAATTCTAAACTTAATAACAAAGCAGAGCCATCTTTTGAAAATCAAGTGGCCAGCACTGATTCAAATCACACGCAATCAGGTCAGTCTATTCCAGTAAAAGGCGTACGAAAAGCAATTGCCCAAAACATGGTAACAAGTGTTACTGAAATTCCACATGGATGGATGATGGTTGAAGTTGATGCAACTAACTTGGTTAAAACGAGAAACCATCATAAAAACACTTTCAAAGAGAATGAAGGATATAATTTAACCTTCTTTGCATTCTTTGTAAAAGCAGTTGCAGAAGCGCTCAAATCAAACCCACTCTTAAACAGCAGTTGGGACGGTGAGGAAATTATCATTCATAAAGACATTAATATTTCGATTGCAGTTGCAGATGAAGATAAATTATATGTTCCAGTTATCAAACATGCTGATGAAAAATCTATTAAAGGCATTGCTAGAGAAATCAATGAATTAGCACGAAAAGCTAGAAATAAACAATTAACTCAAGAGGACATGTCAGGTGGAACGTTTACGGTTAATAATACTGGTACATTCGGTTCTGTTTCGTCAATGGGTATTATTAATCATCCACAAGCTGCAATATTACAAGTAGAATCAATTGTAAAAAAACCTGTCGTGATTGATGACATGATAGCAATTAGAAGCATGGTAAATTTATGCATTTCGATTGATCACCGTATATTAGATGGTGTCCAAACAGGTCGCTTCATGTCGCAAGTAAAACAACGAATTGAGCAATTTACAGTTGAAAATACAAGTATTTATTAGTATGTAATAAGATGGCATAGCCTTGGACAACCTATTTGAACTCTATCGTTTAAATTAGTAGAATAACATTGAATAAATAAAAGATTGAAAGGTGATTCAAAATGGATTTAAATTTTGATTTATATATGAATGGTGTGGTTGAACAAGCTCGTAACGAAATTGAAAGTGCAGGATACGAGCAATTAACATCAGCAGAAGACGTTGATAAAGTATTACAACAAAATGGTACATCATTAGTAATGGTTAATTCTGTATGTGGGTGTGCAGGTGGAATTGCGCGTCCAGCAGCATCACATGCATTACATTATGATAAGTTACCAGATCGATTAGTTACTGTATTTGCTGGTCAAGATAAAGAAGCTACGCAACAGGCTAGAGATTACTTTGAAGGATATGCACCTTCAAGCCCATCTTTTGCTCTAATTAAAGATGGTAAAATTACCGAAATGATCGAACGTCATCAAATAGAAGGCCATGATGTAATGGATGTTATTAATCAATTACAAAGCCTATTTGATAAGTATTGCGACGAAAGATAAGAGGATTTACCGATGCTAAAGTTAAATCCGTATAAGATTGGATTTAGAACACTTAAAACTGCGGTAGGTATAACGCTAGGTGTCATTTTAGCCAAATGGATAGGACTTGATAATTATGCATCAAGTGCTATCCTCATTGTATTGTGTATCAAACATACAAAAGTTCATTCAGTACAAGCTATCGTATCACGATTTGTATCTTGTATTTTAATTCTACTATTCGGTTCACTTGTATTTAGCCTACTAGGTCAGAGTGCACTTGTTCTAGGATTAATTGTTTTATTATTTATTCCTATAACTGTCATGCTCAAGGTTCAAGAGGGTGTCGTAACGAGTTGCGTCATATTACTACATGTTTTTAATGCAACAACGATTAATTTACATTTAATTATCAACGAACTACTCTTATTAACTATTGGGCTAGGAATTGCATTCATCATGAATTTAATTATGCCGAGTTTAGATAAAACACTCGTTTCTTTCAAGAAAGAAATTGAAAAAGGATTCAAAGACATATTTATGGCATATAGTGAAGCGTGCTCGGATTATAGTAATGATTTGTCTTTATCTTTCGAGAAACTTCAGTTGGATATTCGTAAAGCGAAATCTATTGCATTTAGAGATGTTAAAAATCATTTTATTCGAAATGAAAACTCTTATTATCACTACTTTGATATGAGACAAGAACAACTTGAATTACTTCGTAGAATTAAACCTTTATTAAATCAAGTTACTGTCGACGATCCTCTATTGGCAGATGTATCACATTTAATGACAGAAATTGGTAATAATGTAAATAGTAACGACTATACTGCACTTCGTTTACATTCATTATATGAAATCCGTTTGTCATTAGATGAATTACCACTTCCTAAATCTCATCAATCTTTAAAATCACGTTCAAGTATGATGCAAATATTAAATGAGTTAGAAGAGTATCTAAATATTAAATCTCAGTTTGGTTCATTAAGATTGCATAATGAATTATAATAAGTTATTAAATAGAAAAGAGGCTAAGACGAGATGTTCGTCTTAGCCTCTTTTCTTTAAAGATTAATGCATCAATGGCACTAAACTTGTGAGTAGTAATGCTGCTATAATAGCGACTAACATTACAATAATTATAATTCTTAGTACTTTATTATTCACTATTTGACGCTCCTTATTAAAGTACTTAGTAACATGTACTTTACCAAATATATAAATTAACCATAAATGATTTTAATACAAATGGCAATCAATTTATTTTTGATATTGTAGAAAGTTAGTTAAAATAGAAATCAAATAAGAAAGGGGTTTTATCACAATGATAAACAGTCAACGATTACTTGAAACATTTCTAGAATTAGTAAAAATAAATTCTGAAACAGGTCATGAGGAAGTCATCCAACCCATTCTAAAAAAGAAATTTGAAGAATTAGGTTTACATGTTGCTGAAGACAGAGCTTCAGAAAAGTCATGGTTAGGTGCTAATAATCTTATATGTACATTGCCCGCAACAAGTGATAACCAAGATGTAGCTAAAATTTATTTCACTAGCCATATGGATACCGTAGTGCCAGGGTTAAATATTCAACCTCAAATTAATGATGATAGCTATATATACTCAGATGGAACAACCATCTTAGGTGCGGATGACAAAGCAGGATTAGCAGCAATTATTGAGACAATACAGTATCTTAATGACAATAAAATACCACATGGTCAAATTCAATTCATAATTACTGTTGGTGAAGAGTCAGGTCTTAAAGGTGCGAAAGAATTAGATAAATCACTCATAGACGCTGAATTTGGTTATGCTGTCGATGCTAGTCAACCTGTTGGTACAACAGTCGTAGGTGCACCAACTCAAATGGTCATCAATTCGACTATTTTAGGTAAAACTGCTCATGCTAGTACGCCTTCAGAAGGGATTAGTGCAATTAATATTGCCGCAAAAGCAATAAGTCGTATGAAATTAGGTCAAATTGATCAATATACAACTGCAAATATAGGTAAATTTCACGGTGGTTCTGCAACTAATATTGTTGCAGATGAAGTCGTGCTAGAAGCTGAAGCACGTTCTCATAATAATCAAAGTATTGAGCAACAAGTAGCACATATGAAAGAAATATTTGAGTCAACTGCGCAAGAATTTGGTGGAGAAGCCAAAGTAATGATTGAGAAAAGCTATCCTGGCTTTAAATTAAATGATGAAGATAAAGTTACGCAATATGCTATAAATAGTGCGAAAGAATTAGGATTAGCTGGTGATACTGTTATTGCTGGAGGTGGCTCAGATGGTAGTATTATTAATACATTTGGAATCCCTACAGTCATTTTAGGTGTGGGCTATGAACACATTCACACTACATCAGAACGCATTTCAATTAAGTCTCTCAACGACTTAGCAACACAAATTGTCAAAATTATTGAATTAGTAGCTAAATCGTAATTTAGTTTAGTGAAGTACATTCTAGTTTTATGATACAATACTATTGAAAAATTGAATGAGAGAGGTAAGTAATATGACTCAACAAATAGGTGTAGTAGGTTTAGCTGTAATGGGAAAAAACCTGGCTTGGAATATCGAATCACGTGGTTATAGTGTATCTGTATTCAACCGTTCAAGTGAAAAAACAGATGAGATGGTGAATGAATCTAAAGGTAAACAAATCCACCCAACATATTCTTTGGAAGAATTTGTGAATTCATTAGAAAAACCACGTAAAATTTTATTAATGGTCAAAGCTGGTCCTGCAACAGATGCAACAATTGACAATTTACTGCCATTATTAGATGATGATGACATTTTAATTGATGGTGGTAACACTAATTATCAAGATACAATCCGTCGAAATAAAGCCTTAGCTGAAAGTGGTATTAACTTTATCGGTATGGGCGTATCTGGTGGTGAAGTAGGTGCCCTTACTGGCCCTTCATTAATGCCAGGCGGTCAAGAAGCAGCTTACAATAAAGTAAGTGATATATTAGATGCTATAGCTGCAAAAGCTAAAGATGGTGCATCATGTGTAGAATATATAGGACCAAATGGCGCAGGTCACTATGTTAAAATGGTTCACAATGGTATTGAATATGCAGATATGCAACTTATCGCAGAAAGTTATGCAATGATGAAAGATTTATTAGGCATGTCACATGAAGACATCTCTAGAACGTTTAAAGAATGGAATGCCGGTGAGTTAGAAAGTTATTTAATTGAAATCACAGGTGATATCTTTACTAAATTAGACGATGACAATGAAGCACTTGTTGAAAAAATCTTAGATACTGCAGGTCAAAAAGGTACAGGTAAATGGACTTCTATCAATGCTTTAGAATTAGGTATTCCTTTAACAATTATTACTGAATCTGTATTTGCACGTTTCATTTCATCAATTAAACAAGAACGTGTGAATGCATCTAAAGAATTAAATGGCCCTAAAGCAGAATTTACTGGTGATAAAGAAGCGTTCTTAGAAAAAATCCGTAAAGCTTTATATATGAGTAAAATTTGTTCATACGCACAAGGATTTGCGCAAATGCGTAAAGCTAGCGAAGAAAATGAATGGAATTTAAAATTGGGCGATTTAGCAATGATATGGCGTGAGGGTTGTATTATTCGTGCTCAATTCTTACAAAAAATTAAAGACGCTTATGATAATAACTCAGAATTACAAAACCTTTTATTAGATCCTTATTTCAAAGGTATTGTCACAGAATATCAAGATGCGTTGAGAGACGTAGTGGCAACAGGTGTGCGTAACGGTGTACCAACACCCGGCTTCTCTGCCAGCGTAAACTACTATGATAGTTATCGTTCTGAAGATTTACCAGCAAACTTAATTCAAGCCCAACGTGACTATTTCGGTGCACATACGTATGAACGTAAAGATAAAGAAGGTATCTTCCATACACAATGGGTTGAGGAATAACCACTAATGCTTTAGAGAAGCGCCTAAGACATATATAATATAATGATGCTATTTTGCAAAATCATAGTAGCTGACTGTATTAGCAATGAACTTGTAACACGCTTCTTTCAAACCAACTCAAGGCTCTTGAAAATAGCATTTCATCAAGATATGCGACAAGCTAAGCAAGCTGGGAGTGAGACAGAAATAAATATTGAAACAATACTATTTCTGTTTCACTCCCTTCTTTTTTGCATTTAGTGCAAACGATTGCACAAAATGATTGACTTCCTATAAGCAATTCTATACGATAAAAATATAGATGAATATGAAAGCGTTTACTATAAAATCTTAGTGAGGTGATATGCGACGGTTACAATTAAAGACGTTGCAAAAGAGGCTAATGTAGCTACATCTACAGTATCAAGAGTCATACAAAACAATCCGAAAATTAGTGATTCGACTACTATTAAAGTCAAAGCAGCTATGGCCAAATTAGGTTATATTCCTAATCAAGCGGCGAGAACATTAATAACAAATAAAACATTGACCATTGGATTAATACAAAAAAGTTCTGCGCCTGAAATACGTCAAAATCCCTTTAATAGCGATGTTCTCAACGGTATCAATCAGGCATGTAATCGAAGAGGCTATTCAACTAGAATGACTGTATCAGAGAAAAGCGCTGACCTATACGAAGAAGTAAAGACAATGATTCAATCTAAAAGTGTAGATGGCTTTATTCTTTTGTATTCTTTGCAAGATGATCCTGTAGAACGACTACTTCATGAGTTTAATGTGCCTTATCTGATCATTGGGAAATCTTTAAACTATGATCAAGTTATACACATCGATAATGATAATGTCGATGCAGCTTTTCAATTAGCAAAGTATTTGTATCAATTAGGTCATCGGTCAATGTTATTTTTACAAGAATCTGGACATTATGCAGTTACAGAAGATCGTACAGAAGGATTTAAACAATACTGTAACGACGTTAACATTCCTATTAACTACGCCGTAATAGCGTCTATCAAAGATTTGCGTGATTGTATAAAACATTATTGTATTGATGTTCGTCATAAGCCTACAGTGATTATAACGTCTGATGCTATGTTGAATATGCAATTATTAAATGTGTTGTATGAATATCAAATCCACATACCAAATGATATACAAACTGCTACATTTAATACATCTTTTCTCACTGAAAACGCAACGCCATCACAAACAAGTGTAAATATTAACCCAGATATACTTGGCCTAACAGCAGGTAATACAATCATTGATGTATTAGGAAATAAAGCTATTTCTTTTACTGCAAAAATGATTTCAACTCAAATAGTAGAAAGGGTATCAACTACAAAACGATAAAGGAGCATACTTATGACAAAAAATTGGTGGAAAGAAGCAGTAGCGTATCAAGTTTATCCAAGAAGTTTTAATGATAGTAATAATGATGGTATTGGTGATTTACCAGGTGTAATCGAAAAATTAGACTATCTCAAAGACTTAGGTATAGATGTTATTTGGCTAAGTCCAATGTATAAATCACCTAACGATGATAATGGTTATGACATCAGTGATTATCAAGATATTATGGATGAATTTGGTACAATGGAAGATTTTGACCGTCTATTAAAAGGGGTACATGACCGTGGTATGAAACTTATATTAGATTTAGTCGTTAACCATACATCTGATGAGCATCCATGGTTTATTGAATCTAAATCTAGTAAAGATAATCCAAAAAGAGACTGGTACATTTGGGCAGACCCTAAAGAGGATGGTTCTGAACCTAATAATTGGGAGAGTATCTTTAATGGGTCAACTTGGCAGTTTGATGAGACAACGAAGCAATATTACTTCCACTTATTTAGTAAAAAACAACCAGACTTAAATTGGGATAACCCAGATGTTCGTGAAGCAGTATTTAACATGATGAACTGGTGGTTTGAAAAAGGTATTGACGGCTTCCGTGTCGATGCTATAACCCATATTAAGAAAACATTTGAAGCTGGCGACTTACCTGTACCAGAAGGAAAGACATATGCTCCAGCCTTTGATGTAGATATGAATCAACCAGGTATTCAGAATTGGTTACAAGAAATGAAAGATGCGTCTCTTAGTAAATATGACATTATGACTGTTGGAGAAGCTAATGGTGTTAATCCAGATAATGCAGAAGACTGGGTAGGAGAAGATAAAGGGAAATTCAATATGATTTTCCAATTTGAACATTTAGGATTGTGGAGTACTGGTGATTCTCAATTTGATGTTAAATCATATAAAACGGTTTTAAATCGTTGGCAAAAGAGACTAGATGGAATAGGTTGGAATGCACTCTTCATAGAAAACCATGATCAACCTCGACGTGTGTCTACTTGGGGTAACGATAAAGATTACTGGTTTGAATCCGCTACAAGTCATGCAGTTGTCTATTTCTTACAACAAGGTACACCGTTTATCTATCAAGGACAAGAAATCGGTATGACTAATTATCCTTTCGAAAGTATTGAAACATTTAATGATGTTGCTGTTAGAAATGAATATCAAATTGTCAAAGCGCAAGGTGGAGATGTTGATCAATTACTAGATAAGTATAAAATGGAAAATCGAGATAACTCACGTACACCTATGCAATGGGATGATAGTCCAAATGGTGGATTCACGGAAGGTGAACCTTGGTTCCCAGTTAACCCGAATTATAAAAAAATCAATGTTGCTCAGCAATTAGAAGATGCAGACTCTGTACTTAATTTCTACAAACAATTAATACAATTAAAAAAATCTCATGATATCTATACGTATGGCCAATTTGATTTGATTGATGCTGATAATGAAAATGTATTTGCATATACAAGACAATTAGATGGCAAAACTGTAGTAGTTGCAGGTAATTTAACTGATAAACAAAGTTCATTAACATTACCTTTTGCTATCGATGACGAAGCAATCAAACTACACAATTACACGAGTCAATTAGACGTAGCATCACTCAAACCATTTGAAGCATTTGTCGCCGAAATATAATTTAATAAAGACGAGGAAAAGACAATAATAGTATACTGTCTTTTCCTCGTCTTTTTAATTAGACTATATTCCTTGTTATTTAAGAAATGTAAGTAGATAAAAAGTACTCATTAATACTTATCATCGCATGACTTACATGTCATAATTTTCTTGTTCAATAGGCAACCATAATTGAATTTTAGTGAATGGGTCCTCAAATGAGATATCAAAAGGATAAATCTCTACATATAAGCTATCTCTTTCATATGGTAAAGTGAGTTGTAGACTGGATTCAATATAATACCAAGCTTCATTTACAGCATAATCGATTTCGCCTTGTAGATTAAATTTTGCATAATGTCTACCAGGCAATACTCTACTTTCTAAATGAGAAGGGTATCTATCACTTGGAACACCTATGAATAATTCTAAACCACGATCTAATGGGCAAGTAATTACAAATAACTCATATGGACTTATATTATTATACCTTTTCAAATCTTTAATTTTACCATCAAGAATTAAATCTTCTAAAAAATCGGGAACTTTATAAGGATTAGATAAATCGTTTGCTTCAATATAACGTACGTAACCTACTAATGCTATATCTTCTGTAGTATCTAGTCTATATGGATAAGGCGCTCGTTCAGTCGTTGTTAACTTTATATATAAACGTTCTTGTAATTTTAATTCATCTTTTTTGGTAGATGCTTGAATTGGTGAAATGCCATGGAAATCACTAAAGTCATTCGCAAAATCATTAGAACTATTGTAGTTATACTTTTTTGCGACATCTACTAACCTTGAAGAACTTTGAACCATTTCTTTAGCAGCTGCAGTCATTTTTCTTGCATGCGCATAGTGTTCAGGTGATTGTCCAACAATCATTTTAAATGATTGATCAAGATGGTAAGGAGAAAGACCAACGTAATCACTCAAATCTTGCAAATTAAACGGCTCTAACAAACGATCTTCGATAAATACAATTGCCTGTTGTATCTGCTTGATAACGTCCAAAACTCTCACTCCAATAAATATACAATCATTAACTTTTATTTTACCTTATTTTTTGAAAATATACATCTTAACATGTGCTATATAAAAAATTTTTTAAGAAGAATAGAAAAGGGGAGTGGACAGAATTCTATATAAATTCATTCATCCACTCCCAACTTGCTTATTAAATAAATATCTTTATGCTGAAACTCTCGCGCACAGTTGCTAAGAACTGAGATAAAGCCTAGTTTAAGTACATTCTCAACTCTGTGTACTTGCTCAGAAATCTCAAAATATTATCTTTGCTCCAGATGCAAAGTCATAGTTATAAATTGATGATTTATTGAATATCATCCCACCAGTGATTACCGTCTCTACTTAACAATAAATCACTTTCTAGTGGGCCATTTGTACCAGACGCATAGTTAGGGAAATTAGGTTCATTCATTGTCCATTCATCTTGAATAACATCCACAAATTTCCAAGTTGATTTTAATTCTTCCCAATGTGTAAAGTTTGTTGCATCACCTTTTAAACAGTCAAAAAGTAAATTTTCATAGGCGTCTACTGTGTTCATTTTATCTTGAGCACTCATAGCATAAGATAGTTGTACAGGTTCAGTATCAATACCTTGAATATTCTTTTTCGCGTTTAAATGTAAAGATATACCTTCATTAGGTTGAATATTGATAACTAATAAGTTCGAGTCTAATAATTTATCTGTTTGATAATACAGGTTCATTGGTACTTCTTTAAATTCAACCACAACTTGTATCGATTTCGACTTCATTCGTTTACCAGTTCTAATATAGAATGGTACGCCTGCCCAACGGAAATTATCAATAGTTAATCGGCCTGAAACAAATGTAGGTGTGTTTGAATCTTCAGCAACACGATCTTCATCTCGATAAGCGATCACTTTTTGACCATCAATAAAGCCTTCATCGTATTGACCGCGTACGAAATTTTGTTTTACTTCTTGTGGGTCCAGTTGTCTAAGTGACTTCAATACTTTAACTTTTTCAGCACGAATATCTTCACTGTTCAAACTAATCGGCGCTTCCATTGCAAGAAGTGCAACCATTTGTAACATATGGTTTTGAACCATGTCCTTCAATGCACCACTAGATTCATAATAACCTCCACGATCCTCAACTCCGAGCACCTCTGAAGACGTTACTTGTATATTTGAAATATATTTGTTGTTCCATAACGGTTCAAACATCGCGTTTGAAAAACGTAAAACTTCAATGTTTTGCACCATATCTTTACCTAAGTAATGGTCTATTCTATAAATTTCTTCTTCTTTAAATGATCGTCTTAATTGATTATTTAATTGCTCAGCTGATTTCAAATCACTGCCAAATGGTTTTTCTATGACTAATCGTTTAAATCCATTTGTATCAGTTAAACCTGATGATTTTAAGTAATCTGAAATAATACCGAAGAATTGAGGTGCCATTGCTAAGTAAAATAAGCGATTACCTTTTAATTGATATTTTGAATCTAATTCATTAGAGAAGTTCAATAATGAATTGTAGCTTTGTTCATCACTTACGTCATGTTTAAAATAGTATACGTGTTCCATAAACGCATCGATCTGTGATGTATCTTTAACATGCTTTTGAATAGAACTTTTAACTTGTTCACGAAATACTTCATTCGTGTAATCTCTACGTCCAATTCCTATGATAGCGATATGTTCGTCTAAATTATCTTGTTGAAATAAGTGAAATAATGATGGAAATAGCTTTCTATGACTTAAATCTCCGGTTGCACCGAAAATAGTAATTAAACAAGGAATATGTTTAGAATGTTTACTCAAGTTCAAAACCTCAATTCTTTTAATACTATGATTGTATTATTATAAAATATATTTGCACCGCTTCAAACTTATTTGCCTAATTTTATTGTTTCTACAAAGGCACTTGAATTATGGAATGATGCACAATTTAATATCATTATAACTCAAAATGAAACACATGCATTTATTTTATGACTTTTTATAGCAAAATAAATCACATATGATAAAATATAATGAAAGAAAAGGAGGCATATGCATGGAAGTTACATTCTTCGGAACAAGTGCGGGGTTACCTACTAAAGAGAGAAATACGCAAGCGATTGCTTTAAACCTTGAACCTTTTTCGAATAGTATATGGCTATTTGATGTCGGAGAGGGCACACAACATCAAATTTTACATCATTCAATTAAACTTGGAAAAGTTGACCACATTTTTATAACGCATATGCACGGAGATCACATTTTCGGATTACCTGGTTTATTAACGAGTCGTTCTTTTCAAGGTGGGGAAGATAAACCATTGACAGTTATTGGCCCTAAAGGATTGCAACAATACATTGAGACTTCTTTAAGATTATCCGAATCTCATCTAAATTATCCAATTACATATATTGAAATTGATAATCAGTTTACATATCATCATAAAGGCTTTACAGTTAGTGCCAAATTATTAAATCATGGTATTCCTTCTTATGGTTATCGCATTGAATCTCCAACAACGCCAGGGACTATTGATGTCGAAGCACTCAAATCAATCGGTTTATATCCTGGGCCTAAGTACCAAGAAGTAAAGGCTTATGATAATTTTGAACATGAAGGCCAAATTTACAATTCTGAAGATTTCAAAGGACCAGCTAAACCTGGACCAATCATCTCTATCTTCGGAGATACGAAACCTTGTCAATCAGAGTTAAACATAGCAAGAGATTCTGATGTAATGATTCATGAGGCTACTTATATTGAAGGCGAAAAAACATTAGCCAATAACTATCACCATAGTCATATTGATGATGTATTTTGTTTGATAAAGCAAGCTAATGTTAAGAAAAGTTTAATTACGCATTTGAGTAATCGTTATAATTATGATGAGATAGATACTATTAGACATCAATTAAAAGCTAATGAAAATGTTCCACACTTTGAATTTGTTAAGGATTTTGATACTTTCAAAATTTAAAACAATATATTTTTAAAATACTATTGGCAGTTTTATTTCGTAGAGAGGGAGTGAGACGATGAATTCTTTTAAATTCATCGTCTCACTCCCAACTTGCTTTGCTTGTAGAATTTCTTAGTGAAATTCTCTTTGTTGGGGCCCGCCCGCAGGGATGACTAGAACTGAGAAAAGCTTGATTTAAGCGTCTTCTCAGTTCAGTCAGCTACTGCGAATTTGCAAAATAGCTTCATTATATTATTTATATCCCAACCTCTTTTCTCTATATATTAATTTAATTATCTTCATTTTTTGATAATTCAACACTACGTTGAACTGCTGCATTTAAACAATCTTTAAATATTGCCTCAATATCATGTTGTGCTAGGGCATTTAAACCTGCCTGTGTCGTTCCACCTTTAGAGGTAATATTTTTGCGCAATTGTTCCATACTTAAATCTGATCTTTCAATCATTTTACTTGTACCGATAATTAAATTTTTAATAGATTCTTCAACTTGATCCTTTCCAAGCCCTAAATCTGTTCCTGCTTTAACATACTGTTCAAAAACATGATATAAAAAGGCTGGACCGCTTCCTGTAATGGCTGTTACTTGGTGTAAATGGTCTTCGTTCACTTCAATTACCGAACCAAACGCATTAACTAAATCAATAACTTCTTCTTTTGATTTTGGTCCGAAATTTCCAGAAAAACTAATACCTGTCACTGAATGACCCACTTGGGCATTCGTATTAGGCATGATTCGAGCGATTGGATTTTCAATTTGTAATTGTTCTTGGATATAGTTAATAGGTAAACCAGCCATGATAGAAATAAAACGATTGTTTTCATTAATAAACGGTTGAATACGTTGAGCTACTTTTTCGAAATCATAAGGTTTAGATCCTAAAAATACATAATCGGCATCTTGGAGTAACTTTTCATCGTCATAACTATATTCAACACCTAATTCTTCAGCGAAATTTTTCAAAGCTTTCTCATTAGATTTATTCGTTAAGTAGATATCATGTGACTTTAATTTTTTAGAATTAATAATTCCTTTGAAAATTGCTTGTGCCATATTACCTGCACCATAAAAAACTAATTTCATTGACAACATCATCCTCACTCTTTAGTTTATAAACCCATAGTAACATATAGAGGCTGGGACATAATTCCTAGCAAAATAGCCAGTAAATGAGTTTTTATAACTTCATTTATTGGCT
>NZ_JAESLA010000021.1:0-878 GCF_017892405.1 Staphylococcus sp. GDY8P85P
AAACATACTAAGATTAGCTTTGAAGAAATATATGACGATATATTTTTTCACAGCTATTTTTTATAGTTGTAGAGAGAAGTAGACTGTGAGCTCCCTTTGATTTTAAATCCGTATTAAAAACTAGTCAGCTTTACTCTCGCCTTTTGAAATTCGTTTGTAGTATGTTGGGCTCTTGAAGCCGTGTATAGGAAAGTGAAATGAGAAAGGTTAAGTAAAGTTTCAGCTTCTCAAAATATACAAGGAGGTTATATTTATCGATTACTTAGGTATTGATATTAGTAAGAGAAACAGCGTAATTGCACACTATAAAGATGAAGAATTCCAAAAGGAATTTACCATTCAAAATAATAAAAATGGCTATAAACATTTATTAAAGTACTTGATTGACTTAGACCACCCAAAAATCATTTTTGAATCTACAGGTGTCTATTCAAGAGCTATGACACGATTTTGTCGTGTAAATCAAATTGATTATATTGAAATGAATCCGTTAGAAGCCAAATTTAGAACGAGTTCTTTGAGATCTTGGAAAACAGATCATGCTGACGCTCACAAATTGGCTCATTTAGCGCCAACTCTTAAACAAACGGACAGCTCACCTACACAGGATTCAATCTTCTTTGAATTAAGAGAACGTGCTCGTTTTCATCTAGAAATTGAGAATAATCAAAATCGTCTTAAGAATGAGATTATTGAACTATTACATCAAACATTTCCTGGTTTAGAAAAATTATTTAGTAGTCGATATTCAATCATTGCACTTAATATCGCAGAAAACTTTACTCATCCAGACATGGTTATTGATTTAGATGAAGACATGCTTATTACACATATATTTGATTCTACAGACAAAGGTCTATCAAAGAACAAAGCTAAAA
>NZ_JAESLA010000021.1:918-43954 GCF_017892405.1 Staphylococcus sp. GDY8P85P
GTTGAAAAAGTACGCTTACTTATTCAACAATTAAAATCATCTATACAACGACTCAAACTATTGGATGAAGCCATGATTCAATTAGCACAGCAGCTTGATTGTTTCGAAAGCATTCACTCGATACCCGGTATTGGTAAGCTTAGTGCCGCTATGATAATTGGAGAAATTGGTGATATTACACGCTTTAAATCTAATAAACAACTTAATGCTTTTGTAGGTATTGATATCAAACGATATCAATCAGGTGGGACACACAGTAGAGATACAATCAATAAACGTGGTAATAAAAAAGCGAGAAGACTTTTATTTTGGGTGGTTATGAATATTATAAGGGGACAACATCATTATGATAATCATATTGTCGATTATTATTACAAACTAAGAAAGCAGCCTAATGAGAAACCTCATAAGACTGCCGTCATCGCATGTATAAATCGATTATTAAAAACAATTCATTTTCTAGTAACGAACCAGAAAATGTACGATTATCAAATGGCCCCTCATTAGCCAAATATATAATCAAATATAGTTTAACACCTTATTCAAAAAATTCAAATTGAACGGTTTAGTTAAGTAATGCTTATTTTAATGATAAGTACTTGACTAATCGTAGGAAAGGGAGTGGGACAGAATTCTTTTTGAATTCGTCGTCCCACCCCCGCAAGGATGACTAGAACTGAGAAAAGCTTGATTTAAGCGCCTTCTCAGTTCAGTCAACTACTGCGAATTTGCAAAATAGCTTCATTATATTATTTTTGTCCCAGCCTCTGCTATTGAATTATTAATAACCTGAACCGACTTCTTCCCCGTCTTCATCGTATTCTGTTACATAACCATCATCCGTATCAACGGTATAAGAACCGGCTAAATCTCCATTTTTATCAGTAAATGAGAAGCCCCACTTGCCGTCATCTGTTTTCTCTGGTTCTTTGTATGTGTATGTGTCCGTATCTAACGTATGACCTTCATATGATTCTACTTTATCAATAACATTGTCACGCGTTACTTCTTCTGAACTTGAATCAGAATCATCGCTGTCACTATCTGCATCCATTTTATCATCGATATATTTATCAATTTCATCATCATCAAACGTTACTGTGACGTCTGTGACATCATCATCGTCGTCTCCAGCACTTGTCACATTCACTGAATCCGATTTAAACGTTTTACCTTCATATGTGCCTTGTGCATACACCGTTACTTCTTCATCAGGATCGTATGGTCCATATGTCTCAGAAGATGTTTCACTTCCAATTTCTTTATCATTCGCATATATTTTTACGTTATTTAGCATATAGCCACCATCAACGCTAACGGTGAAACGTTTTTGTTTAAATGATTCATAAGCAATAGCACTATCACTCATGTTAATCATTAACGCCCCTTTGAATTTCTTGCCATCAATATCTTTTGTGGCTTTTAAATTATAATCACCGATTGGGAACGTACCAAGCGTTTTTTCTTCATCTTCAGAAACTGTTGTCGTGCGTTTTTTACCATTATACTCATAAGTAATATCTCCACTACTACTAGGATAAATGCTTACGGATTTTTGTGGAACATTAAATGTGTAATTATCAAAGAATAAGAATTTCTTGCCATCCTTAGAAATATTTAACACATTGTTCCCATTAGCATCGACAGACAAATTGTTGAAGCGATTATCTTTAATTTCTTTCGCACTTTGTTCTACATTGCTGCCAACATTATTTAAATCATCTTCTGTTTTAATATAATTTAAATACGCGCGTGCTTCTTCCTGACTTAACTTTTGATCGTTTTGTGTTGTAACTTCTTTGGCTAATGCTTTTTCATCGTCTTTCTTGATTGCTTGTGCAATATTTGATGCTTGCTTTTCCGGAGAAAATTGATTTTTTAATAATGAAAATGCAACGATTAAAGCGATGAGCAATACAGCTATAACAGCAATAATAATCCACGTCTTTTTATTATCGCCTTTACGTGGTTGTTGATCATATCTAGGGTCATAACCTTGCTGTTTATAACTGTTGTATCCCTGATTTGAATGTTGTTCATGCATGTCTTGTCGACGTTGGTTATGATGATTTTGGTTATGATCATGTTGTGTATTAGCGCTATTCGACTTAGATTGGTGAACAGGCTTACCACAATTTGTACATACCTTCACACCTTCACGAAGCGGTTGCCCACAATTACTACAATATTTCATTAGTAGATCGAACTCCCATCAAATAGATTATTGAACTCACTGATTAAGTTAGCAAAGATTTGATTAAATAAAGATTCCCCAAAAATCGTTACAAATAAGAAGAAAACAATAATGTAAATAATCACACCATAAAAACTTGAGAAGCGCGTATGATGATTGGCACTATATTTAGCAATCATGTACACACCTGAAATAACAATTAACAAGATGGATAGCATAAATAATGCGCCACCAAATCCATATGAATTAGCAAATATTAAAATCAATGCAAGTACTAATACTGCGACTGAAACACTATTGATCAATATAAAATCCGACAATACTTTTCTAAATGGAATTGGCTGTCTCACTACTAAACGTGTGATACCATACGTCGCACCTACGATAACCGCTAAGAATAAAATGATGGCTACAATAATCGAAAAGATAATTTGACTCTTAGGTGTCGCAAATAAACCAATTGTTGAAGGTATTGCAATCGCAAGTAACAATGCGATGACTAATAAACCAATAACGAGTAAAGAAAATAACAATTTAAAACTAAATGCTTGTTGGCTTTTTAGAACTTGGTCAGGTGCTGCGAAAGCACTTCTGAAGAAACCTTTACTTTCTTCTGTCACTTCTTTTGCCTGTTCACTAAATTGGCTTGATTGTTGTGGTTGTTGATAGTTTGAATACGGATCATTATATTGTTGTTGACTGTGATATGTATGTGATGCGTTGTTGTGAGGTTGTTGATTTGATTGTGGCTGATGCATTTGATGTTTTTGAGTTGTTGAATGATGTTCAGATACATGCTGGTTATCTATCACTTTGCCTTCGTCATTATTACGTTTATCTTGTGTTGTGTTGTTTGTTCTAGATAATTGTTCATTATGATTTGATGTCGTTACGTGTTCTTCTCCTAATGATGCACTTGTATCGTTTCGTCGCCCATTCGTCTCTGCATTTGAGATATCTTTCTCAGCAGAATTAACCGTTTGGGACTGCTTATCTATTTTATGGCCACACTCGCCACAAAATAAATCGTTAGGCTCGATTGTACTTCCGCAATTTGGACATTGCATAGGTGTTCCCTCCAATTTTTAATTTTTTTAATCTTCAAAAAGTATATCATTTATTTTGTATTGTTTTCTACATTGTTTTAAACTTTCTATCAAAAATATTATATATTCTAAAAAGTAATATTTGGACATATGCATTTTATACATTTACCTAAATATTGCTTCACTTAATATTGAAATAAAAAAGTGGCTGGGACAAAATAAAATGTCTCAGCCTTGTTATCATTTTGGCAGTAGCTGACTGATTTCAAAATGCACTTAAATCAACTTTTTTCAAATCTAGTCATCCTTACGGGCGGGGCCCCAGCAATGAGCATTTCATCAAGAAATCCTACAAGCTATGCAAGTTGGGAGCGGGACAACGAAATTATTTTAATTTCTGTCCCACTCCCAAAACTACTTCTATACGCTATTTTTATTTACTCGAATGTACCTGGGTTAAAGCCAGCTTCCCATTTATTAAATGGCCAATATCTTAATACAACTTTACCCACAAGTTGATCTTTATCTACTAAACCAACTTCAGCGAAACGGCTATCTATACTATTTTGTCTGTTATCACCTAAAACTAAATATTTATCTTTAGGGATTTTGTTCTTACCGTCAGCACCATTCACTTGGCTTGTCTTAAATGTACCAGTTAAATACTTACCTTGTTTGTGTTTCTTATTATAATCTAAATACGGCTCTGATACCTTTTTGTCATTCACATATAATTGATCACCTTTGTACTCTACTTTATCACCAGGCATACCAATCACACGTTTAATAAAATCACGTTGTGCATCTTCATGGAAGACAACAACATCACCATTATCAATGTGATTCAATGTTTTAGAAATTTTACTTACAATCACTTTATTTCTATCTTGAAAAGTTGGATACATCGACGACCCTGATACTGTGTATGATGTGCCGATAAACTTTAATACAATACCTACAATTAAAAGTGCGCCACCAATGGCTACAATCCATTCAATTATCTCTTTTTTCAATTAAACCCCGCCTATCATCTTTTATAAACATAACTTACTTTATCACAAAATCATTGCAAAGTCGTTTCACTCATCTTTAAATCCGGTAACGTTATTACCCTCAAGTTCTTACTAAAGACATCGCATGCTATCATGAGGTCTTCTCTAACATATTGTTAGCCTCATCGTAACAAACCTCTTAGAACATTACTATTCAAGTTATCACATTTAAGTGTGCCTTCTCACTTTTATTTTCAAAAATAAAGTCAATCTTTCATATTCGTAAGAAATAACAGCGACTTTGTAAGGTTAGATAAAGGCAGTACTGACGCAATCTTCCTACAATTATAAGTGTAATAGAAATAAGGAGTGATGATATTGAAAACCTTAAGAAATACAGTCATTGCAGTCATTACTATTGCAATTGTCATAATTGGAGGATTATTTGGATTAGATGCCTATTCCAATCAACACCCTAACAATCATGCAGTCAATGATTGGAATAAATTGAACCCCGTAGCACCAACATATAACTATTATGTTAAGACACAAAAACCATCAAACGTAGAAGTCGTTGATAAGGAAAAAGACTTCTATATCTACCATTACAACCAAACAGGTTACACCAAAGACGGTAAAGCTAAAAAGATTGATTATACAGCATCTAAAAAATTAAAAACGAATCATTACCTAGTTGTAAGTGAGAAATCTCACACTATTACATCATATGAAGAAGTCAAACAATCAGAAATTCCAACTCAAGCAAAAGAAAAATTATAAAACGAGCAAGGAGTGCGATGGACATGCCAATTTTAAACGTCAATCATTTATCAAAAGTATATGGAAATAAACAAAAATATAAAGCGCTAAACGACATTAACTTTTCAGTGGACAAAGGAGAATTCGTCGCCATAATGGGCCCTTCTGGTTCAGGAAAGACGACGTTACTCAACGTCATTAGTTCGATTGATAGTATTTCTGGAGGCACTGTTGAAGTAAGTGGCAATGAGATTAATAAGCTGAAGGAGAAACAATTAGCACAATTTCGCAAAAAAGAACTCGGATTTATCTTCCAAGATTACAGTGTGCTACCGACATTAACCGTAAAAGAAAATATCATGTTGCCGTTATCTGTTCAAAAAGTGAATAAAGATGAAATGGAACACAATTATAAAGAAGTAACGGAAGCACTCGGTATTTATGATTTAAGCAATAAATATCCAAGTGAAATATCAGGTGGTCAACAACAACGTACAGCAGCAGCACGTGCTTTCGTTCATAAACCATCGATCATCTTTGCGGATGAACCAACTGGCGCACTTGATTCGAAAAGTGCGCAAGACTTACTCAATCGTCTTGAAGATATGAATGCACAATTCGATAGTACTATTATTATGGTAACCCATGATCCATCCGCTGCAAGCTTCGCACAGCGTGTCATTATGTTAAAAGATGGACATATTCACTCAGAAATCCACCAAGAACATAAGTCAAAACGTGACTTTTATGATGAAATTATTCAATTACAGTCTGCCTTAGGTGGTGTCGCAAATGACATTTAATCAGATTACACTCAAAAATTTAAAAAGTAATTTTAAAAATTATGCACTATATCTCTTTTCATTAATCTTTAGTATTATTTTATACTTTAGCTTTGTCACTTTGCAGTATACGCATAGTATCAATAACGGTGGTTCTCCAAAAGTGATACAAGAGGGTGCTAAAGTAGGTGCAGTGTTCTTATTTATTACAATTATCATTTTTTTAATGTATGCGAACCAATTGTTTACTAAACGTCGAACACGTGAATTTGCATTATTTCAACTCATCGGTTTAACACGACAAAATATTTTACGAATGCTAGCAATTGAACAGCTTACTTTCTTTATTATCACAGGTATCATAGGTATTTTAGTAGGCATTGTTGGTTCCGAACTTTTACTTAATATTCTAGTGAAAATGATGCATCTGAAAGTAGACGTGACGATAGGATTTGAATTACCTGCATTAATTCAAACAATAGTGATGCTTGTACTCGCATTTATCTTGATTATGTTTCAGAACTACCTTTTTCTAAAAAGAAGAACGATACTGTCTATGATGAAAGATAGTACAAAATCAGAAGCGACTAAATCAAAAATTACTGTTCCTGAACTTATTGCCGGTATTCTAGGCATTGTCATGATTATCTTAGGCTATTACATCTCCACTGAAATGTTTGGCAAATTCCAAGGATTAACGATGGCCTTAGTAACACCTTTTCTCATTTTATTTCTAACTGTTGTAGGGGCGTATTTATTCTTTAGAAGTTCAGTATCTATCATATTTAAATCTCTGAAAAAATCAAAACATGGTCGCGTTTCAATTACAGATGTTGTATTTACATCATCTATTATGCACCGCATGAAGAAAAATGCGATGTCACTTACAATTATCGCGATTATTTCAGCAATAACGGTAACGATTCTATGTTTTGGTGCAATTAGCAAAGCCAATACGGATTATATGATTCAAACATCATCTCCTCAAGACATTAACTTTACTAAATCGCAATCAGCTCAAAAATATGAGCAATTATTAAAACAACATCATATTCAATATAACACTACAACATTAGAGGGAAGTAATACGAAACTGCTCAAAAATGATGTGTTAAAAAGTAAAACATCTAACGGTATACAAAATGCTGGTGTCATTGTTGTGTCAGATGCGCAAATCAAAGGTAACCATGCTACAATTACGAATATACAGGGTCCACTGTCAGGTATGGTAAGTGTTCATACAGATAATGATATGACACTTCAAGCCCAACAGAAAGTGACATTACTTGTAAATCAAAAAAATGACAATGAAGTCATCCCATCAAATGTGTCTATAGGTGGTCCCGTATTAAAAGTGAGTCCAGACGTTTACAATAAATTGAAACTGAAAGATCAATTATTACATCATTATGGTTTCGATATTAAACAGCACCAAGACATATCAAAAGCGGAAAAATTAGCTAAAAAAGTGAGTCCAACTGTAGCGCTGAAAAGCGATACAAAACAAATGCTTGATGAAAGTAACGGTATTTTAATGTTTGTGACTTCATTCTTAGGACTAGCATTCCTAATCGCAGCTGGATGCATTATTTATATTAAACAAATGGACGAAACTGAAGATGAAATTAACAATTACCGTATCTTAAGACGTATCGGTTTCACACATACTGATATGACGAAAGGTTTGGCCTTAAAGATATTATTCAACTTTGGTTTACCTTTAATTATCGCGTTACTACACGCCTTATTTGCAGCACTAGTATTTATGAAACTAATGGGAGAATTCTCTCCAACACCGATTATTATTGTGATGATTGTGTATTCACTCGTATATCTTATTTTTGCTGTGATATCGTTTGTTCACGCAAATCGGATTGTAAAACACGCTATTTAATAATTAAGAAGAAAGGATGTTTTTAAATGAATATTAAAGAATTAATTCGTAAATCTTATGAGGATTTATTAAGTTTAAAAGTCAACTGGTTTAATGGCCTAATGTTAGTACTTATCGTCTTTATCTTAAGTAGTATTGCAACACCATTTATTGGAGTGCCGGTAGGCTTACTTGGTGGCGGTTATCTCTTGAAACGTTACGAAGAAAAACAAGACAACTAATCGTCAATTGCAAAGTAGATTGGGAGTGGGAGAGCCTGGGACATAAATAATATGATGGTGCTATTTTGCAAATTCGCAGTAGCTGACTGAACTGAAAATGCGCTTAAATCAAGCTTTTTTCAGTTCTAGTCATCCTTGCGGGCGGGGGCCCCAGCAAAGAGAATTTCATCAAGAAATTCTACAAGCAAAGCAAGTTGGGGTTGGGGCCCCAAGAGAATTTCATCAAGAAATTCTACAAGCAAAGCAAGCTGGGGTGACGACGAATTTAAAAAGAGTTCTGTCCCACTCCCTACTCCCTTTTGCTATGTATTTTAATAATTATAACCTTTTTGTTTTAATATTGTTTTTTATTTTATATATTTTATAATTAAATTAACAGATATATTTAATTCATCTAAGAAAGGACATCAAGAAATGCAATTTAAAACTAAGTATCGTTTCTCTATTCGAAAGTTTTCAATAGGAACAGGCTCCGTTTTATTAGGTGCCTTTTTATTTGTAGGCTTTCAGGATGTAGCTCATGCGAGTGAATTACATAATAGTACGTTACAAACGGATACGACTTCCAATCCTCAATCTTTTGAAAGCAAAGTCAATCATTCAACAGATGAAGTCGTACGTAATACAGCTTCACCATCTCATTCTGATCCCCTGAACAATCCTGAAAATACAACAAAAACAGAAACTCAATCACAAACAACTAGTAAGACAACGAATTCAATTAAAGAAAAAGCGATTGCGCAAGCAATTACCGCTTCACCTCAATCTGAAAAGAATGAAACACATCATCGTTCACGTCGTTCTGCAACGTCACCAATTGCTTCAGAAGGCGTTTTAGAGGATACAACGACAACTGCAACACCTAATATGGATGATGCTAATGGCGCATCGGTTAAAAATAGAGATGTTGTGATTCCACAACCTAAAGATTCAAATACAGTGCCGACGCCAAGCGTTGTATTTGAAAAAAGTCCTGTTCCCAATCAATATACATTTGCGATAACAGATCTTAAAAATTTTAATGCTGCTTATCATACAAAATATTATTACCGTTTATCAAAACCCTATGACGCCTCAAATGACGTAACCATTGAATTAGTAGACGGTGATACCAATGCCGTAGTAGAAACAAAACATATTAATTCACCTGGCACTGTAACGATTGGTGAAACTACTTTAGAAAGAGATGTAGCTGCACATGAGCCTCAAAAAGCGAAATATGGTCACATCAATTTCACTTTCTTAAATACTTTAGACTCATTCAAAAATACTGTCTCAACAATAAGAGCACGATTTGCAATTGATGAGAATGGTAGCTTAGAAGATCAACGTAGCGGTATACAAATTTACGACGTGTTTAACAAAGCAAATGAAGGTACAACAATTACTGACCCACAATATTATATTCCACAAATTGTACCTGAAACGACCTATTATCGAGTCGTTAATAAAAATAACCCTACTTATCAAGCAAATAAGACCGATATAAATGCTCAAACATATCAACCAGATTTCACTGAAAAAGAGTTAGCACACTATACGATTAAAGGCATGGATGGACAAATCTATACCGCTTCAAATGCACGCGAATTTGAAGGTTATAAACTATATCAAATTGCTGAGCCTGATCATATGTCTGGCCCAATGACTCGCCCATATCAAGTTGGGTTAAGATATGTGGATGCTGAAACAAATAATGGTGGCATTAAACGTATAAAAGAAATTATTGGAGAAGATGGTACAACACGTATCGAAATTTGGACATTATCAGTGGATCACATGTCTGAATCAGCGAAAAATACAGGTATCGATACAACAAATTATGTAAAAGTATATGAAGCAACACTGAAACCTGGCGAAAAAAATAAAAATGATTTAGGTAAACAAATTTTTATACCCGGATATGACATCCCATTCCTTGTTCAACCAGCAAGTGCAGGTGAAGGTGCTGTAGGTAACCTTTTCGCACCTAATCAATCTGTAAACGGTGTACAAGTAGGACGTGGCAGTAATTTCCGTTTACAAAACTTGTTAGCTAAAGCACATCCAGTCATTTATTACTACACAAAAATCGAACCAGTTGAAGTTACGTTGAAAGCAAATAAAGTCGTTAAAGGCGACCACACGCTAGCTGAAGGCGAATTCACTTTCAACATAGTAGCCGGACCTAATTCACCAGCGATTCCAGAGGCTTCGCAATCAAAAGCAAATGCAGCAGATGGTTCAGTCACATTTGATAAGATTTCATTTACAAAACCAGGTACTTACACTTATACAATTACTGAAAACAAAGCAAATCTAAATTCAAATTTTGATGCAGAACCATTAACGATTACAGCAACTGTTACAGTAACTGAAGAAAATGGCATCTTAAATGCAAGTGTGAATTATGCATATGATGCCGATTCTGATCATAATCAAGCATTCACGAATTATTATGTAGCACCTAAGCAATTAGACTTTGATGTTCATTTTACGAAAGCTTTAGTTGGTCGACCTTTAAATAATGCAGAGTTTCAATTTACTATGAAAAATGCAGACGGAGAAGTCATCGCGACTGGCACAAACAATGAAACAGGACAAATTAATTTCAATTTTATTGAAGGAAAACGTCCAACTTATACGAATGCCGATGCGGGTAAAACCTTCACATATACTGTTGAAGAAGTTCCTAGCAACTTACCGAATATAAAGAGTGATGCTATGAAAGCAATTGTAACTGTGAATGTCACTAAAGAGTTACACGTAATTACGGCAACGTCACTCGCGCCAGCAGATACTGAATTTAACAATACATTCGTTCCACCAACACCGCCGACACCTGTATTCCAACCTGAAAAATTTGATTTATCAGTGGAGAAATATGACCTTACAGGACATAAATTACTAGACGATGATAGTGAATTAGCGAATAAATATGCAGATACGAATGTGAATCCTTATGCGGATCAAACAGCTAATAATGAACCCGAAAACATCAATACTAAAACGCTTAATCATGGGGATAAAATTGTATATCAAGTTTGGTTAGATACAACGCACTTAACAGCAGAGAATAAAATTAATAAATTAGGCATTACCGATGACTATGATGAAACAAGCGTAGCTGTTCAAAGCATTCATGCTTATGACGGTATTACTGGACAAGACGTTACAAACTTATTTGATATCACAGATGAGAATGGTGTTATCACAGCTACATCGAAAGACATTTTAGTCAAAGACCATGTGCTAGATAATGCGCAAATGCCATTTGGACGTTACTACAAATTAGATATTGTCGGTGTTATTAAAGATAGTGCTAAAGCTAACAAAGACATTACTAACGTAGCAAATCAATCTGTTCAATTCTTTAACCCAACCAAAGGTGGTAATGACGTTCCACCTCCTAAACCATCAGAGAAACGCGTTAATAAAGTCAAACCAGTACCAGTAAACTTTGAATTCAAAGTGACTAAGAAACTGGAAGGTGGTCAACTTAAAGGTGGCGATTACACATTCATCTTAACTGATATAAACAACCCTGATCATGCAGTACAATTAGCAACAAATGATGCGAATGGTAAAGTGAATTTCTTACCAATTAAATTCAATAAAGTGGGCACTTACCTTTACCAAATCTCTGAAAAAGTGGGAACAGACACAAATATTGCTTATGATACTATGTCTATCAAAGCAACAGTGGTCGTTACTGAAAATCCAGAAACTGGTGATTTACAAGCAACTGTCACTTATATCAGTTCAGGCGGTAAATCAGCCGGACTACATGATACTGAATTTAACAATACTGTTATACCACCAGTACCACCAAAGCCGAGCAAACCGCCTTACGTACCGCCACATCATCCACCTAAAACACCGGGTAAACCTCCAGTTAACCCGCCAGGTAATCCACCTGAAAAACCAGGTGTACCACCGACACATCATGTGCCACCAACACCTGAACAACCAAATCAACCGAAACATCTGCCTAAAACTGGTAGCGAAGATGATAATAGTAATAAATCATTAATAGCTACAATGTTTGCTAGTCTAGGTAGTGTATTATTATTAGGTAGAAGAAAAATACGCAATAAATAATCAATTCTAATTACTAGAGACCTATGAAGCATTTCCGCTTCTTAGGTCTCTCTAATTTATTATGGTAAAAATTTAAATGATACATATATACTCAACCAACATATGATTACAAATGCGCCTACTACAAAGATAAATGATAAGATACTCGTAATGAAATTGCGTGTTTTAGTAGTCTTAACTTCATTAGGATCTTGACCATTCATAAATGCTACGATTCGATCGTAATTATCCATGCCATTTTTGTATTTAATTTTATCGACTTGCGTACTACTATATAAACCTACAGAAAAAATGACATAGGTAATCGCTACGCCCCACCAACTCAAATAAAATAAAAGTGGTCCTATTAAAACACATGCTAATATCATCCAAATCAGCATCATCCACGTCCAAAAGTCCATGTCTTTTTTAATAGTTTCATGTTCCATACGTTTCACGTCTCCTTTGACAAGATCATCTAATGAAACATTAAATAAATTACACATCATTAATAAATTATGGATATCTGGATAACTTCTTTCATTTTCCCAATTAGAAATCGTTTGTCTTGAAACATATAATTTTTCAGCTAGGTACTCTTGGGAATAATTTTCTTTTTCTCTATATTTTCGAATTTGTTGACCGATTTCCATCACCCATAACTCCTAAACCATTTAGATTAATCTTGCCTAGAATAGAAGCAAGATCGAAATGCATAATCGTATCTCACTTCAACTCCATAGAAACGTTTCTGTATATAAAAAACTACCAAATTTCTTTGACAATCACATCTTTTTCATTGTCAAAATCCTTTTACATGCTGTAATATCAACATTTTTAAGACTACGGGATGTCTAAGAAAGGAACTGCGCTATTTATTAAAACGCAGTTCCTCTTTGCTATAAGCCATTATTGATTAAACGATTTTAAAATAACATCAAGCATCTTTTTAATATAGACTTCATCTAAAGTTTCAGGTTTAATTAAAATATTGAAATAAATAGGTGAGAAAATTAAATCAATAAATAAATCTTGGTCCTCTTCTTTGATATGTTGTGCGATAATCGATTTTAATACTTTTCGGTTACTTTTAAAATAACTTTTCATAAACAACTCACGTGCATCATTTTGTTGATTACTAATTAATATTTCAATAACCGCACGCCCTAAATTCGTTTTATAAATTTCCATTATTTTAATTAAGAATTCATACAACCCCGTGTGTAGATCTTTATTTTCATTTTCAAAAATTTGAGCTCTACTCACGAACATATCTACAATAATTGAAGATTTATCTTTCCAACGTCGATATATTGTAGCTTTAGACACACCTGTGTTTTCAGATATTTGATCGATGGTGATGTCTCTAAAATGTGTCGTAGCCAACATTCGATCTAATTCATTAAAAATTTTATGATTGATTGTCGGATCTTTCGGTCTTCCAGCCATGTTTTCCCCTTCTTAAATGCGAAATAAATTCAACCGCTTCAAAAATAATTACTGCACTTACAAACCATGCAATAAATCCAATAACAATACTAAGTAGCCATTGATTAGTATAATATAGCATTCCCCAAGTTGCTAATATACTAATAAGGACGCCCGTCATGCCAAAAACTGCACCTCTACTTACGTGTTTAGCAATAACATCGCCATGTTGCATACCTGTTATAAATAAAGATACTAAGAACACTGCCGGTAATGTGGCAAAGACGCCTCCTAATTCTTTCCATGGTAAGATGACTGAGATAATATAACTCAGCGTCACTGCTAATCCACCTACTAGAAATTTAATTATTGCCAATTTCATTGAAAATGCCTCCAAATATTATGAAATATGTCTTACTGCAAAAATAGCAAGCGAAATGACAACCCAACATACAAATGCAAATGCGGTGCCTTTTTTATAATCTCGTTTACTAATATAGATCGATGTTAAGAAAACAGTAATGATACATGAAATAATGCCTATTACCGCACCAGCACTAAGATGAATGGACATTTGAACAAGTTGATCGCCATGATGGTCTATTGCTAATGCAATAATAGCAGCAAGGTAGACTGCCGGCATTGTTGCAATGATACCACCCATTTTACCGCCTACTTTTTCAGCCATAATCGAGGCAATGGCTACAGCAAGACCTCCAATCATAAAATGGAGTATCGCACTAGAAATTGATATTCCAAACACTTACAAAACCTTCTTCATGAATTATTAAACGATACGTTTCGTTTAATAATATTGTAAAACTATTTCAGTATAATGTAAATGGCGTACGAAATAAAACTAATTTTCAAATTTTTATAAAAAAATCTCCTTTCAGACACTGCCTAAAAGGAGATTTTTCACTATCTTTTATAAATTTTTATCTTAATTTCATAATAATCATCATGATCTTTATCACGTTGTTCTACACGTATACCAGATTGTTCAATTGCTTGAACGCTCTTTCCAACTTCATCACGTGCTTGTGTTAAATCTTTGGAGAATTGGAAAGATTGGGCTTTAACCTTTTCAGGTCCAATTTTTTGTTTAACACGTGCTTCTGTTTGTTTAACGTTTAACTTTTGATTGATGACTTGTTCAATGAGTTGTTCTTGATCTTCTTCTTTAAGAGATAAGACTGCTCGAGCATGACGCTCTGTAATCTTACCTTCTCTTAAACGACTGATGACTTTAGGTGCTAACTTCAGTAAACGCAACTTGTTCGCAATAAAACTCTGACTTTTGCCTAAACTTTTAGCTAATTCACTTTGCGTAGTTCCACCAATTTCAAGCAACTTTTTATATGCTTCCGCTTCTTCTACTGCAGATAAATTTTCACGCTGAATATTCTCAATTAAAGCAACGACAGCAGTTTCTTCATCATTCATATGACGAATAATGACATCGGCTTGTGCTTTATGCAAGGATTGTAACGCTCTGAAACGGCGTTCACCTGCGATGATTTCATACATATTTTCTTCAATTGGTCGCACGACAATCGGTTGCAATAGCCCATGTTCATCAATGGATTCCGCAAGTTCTGTAATTTTACTTGAGTCAAACACCTGTCTTGGTTGATAACGGTTAGGTACAATACGCTCAATTTGAATGGATTCGACGCTAGAATTGCGATCTTCTTCAATGTATCCAACGATGTCATCTTTATTTTTCAATCCAAATAATTTTGAAAAAGGTTTTTTCATTATCCATTCACTCCTCTTAAAATTAATTTTAACATGTAAGTGCTATTAATTTTCTAGTAAAGGAGATTTATTAGGCGTACCAGGTTTTCTAGGATATTTTTTAGATGTTTGACGACGTTTATCAATTATAATCATTTGTCGTTCTCCAGCATCTTCAGGTAAATCAAAAGTGTAAGAATCACTAAAGACGCCACCTAATATACTAATCCCAAATTGCGCTTCTTCTAATTCTTCTTCTCCTTTAGAAGACTTCAATGCGATGAAATGGCCACCTTTTTTAACTAAAGGTAAACATAATTCACTTAGCACTGTAAGTCTGGCTACTGCACGTGCGGTTACAACATCATATGTTTCTCTATTGACGCCTTTGCCGAATGTTTCAGCTCGATCATGCACAAAGCTAACTTGTGTTAAGCCAAGTTCGGCAGCTAAATGATTTAAAAATTGGATACGTTTATTTAGTGAATCTACAATCGTCACTTTCAACTCAGGGTATACAATTTTCAACGGAATACTTGGGAAACCAGCACCCGCGCCAACATCACAAATGGCTAAGGGCTGATTAAAATCATAATAAAAGCTTGGTGTAATAGAATCATAGAAATGTTTCAAATAAACTTCATGTTCATCTGTAATACTAGTGAGATTCATTTTCTCATTCCACTCAACAAGTAGATGATAATATGTCTGAAATTGTTCTTTTTGTTTATCTGACAACTCAATTCCATGTTCACTTAATTCTTTAGCTAGCCATTCTACGCCACTCATTAATTTTTCACCCTTTGCAATTTACCTTGTTCTAAATAAACAAGTAAGATTGAAATGTCTGCTGGGTTAACACCAGAGATTCGTGATGCCTGAGCAATATTCAATGGTTTAACTTCAGCTAATTTTTCACGTGCTTCAGTCGCTAAACTATCAACTTTACTATAATCTAAGTCTTCAGGAATTTTTTTCGCTTCCATACGTTTAACTTTCTCAACTTGTTGTAATGATTTATTGATATAACCTTCATATTTCGTTTGAATTTCAACTTGCTCTTCAACCGCTTCAGGTAATTGATGCGTTTCTTCTAAGATTTCTAAAATCGTATCATACGTCATCTCTGGACGTCGTAATAAATCAATCGCCAATATACCATCTTTAAGACGTGAACCACCATGTGCTTCAATAACAGATTGCGTATGTTCATTTGGTTTAATACGAATATTAGTTAAACGTTCAACTTCATCTTGAATTTGTTGGCGCTTTTCATTAAAACGTGCATAGCGTTCTTCAGAAATCATACCTAATTCATAACCCATATCTGTTAATCGTAAATCGGCATTATCATGACGTAATAGCAATCTATATTCAGCACGAGAAGTTAATAAACGATACGGTTCATTTGTACCTTTCGTAACTAAATCGTCAATTAACACACCGATGTATGCATCTGAACGGCTTAAGATTTTTTCGCCTGTTCCTAACACTTTACCCGCTGCGTTGATTCCCGCCATAATACCTTGTCCAGCCGCTTCTTCATATCCTGATGTACCATTAATTTGACCGGCTGTATATAAATTTTTAATCATTTTAGTTTCTAATGTTGGCCATAATTGCGTTGGTACAATGGCATCATATTCAATCGCATAACCGGCACGCATCATGTCGGCCTTTTCAAGACCAGGAATTGTTTCTAACATTTGACGTTGCACATGTTCTGGCAAGCTCGTTGAAAGTCCTTGGACGTATACTTCATTCGTATGACGACCTTCAGGCTCTAAGAAAAGTTGGTGTCTAGGTTTATCGTTGAAACGGACAAATTTATCTTCAATTGATGGACAATAACGTGGGCCTGTCCCTTTAATCATACCTGAATACATGGCTGATAAGTGTAAGTTATCATCGATGACTTTATGTGTACGATCATTTGTATACGTCAACCAACATGGTAATTGATCAAGTATATATTCTGTAGTTTCAAAGCTAAATGCACGACCTACCTCATCACCTGGTTGAATTTCTGTCTTAGAATAATCGATTGTTTTCGCATTTACACGTGGTGGTGTACCCGTTTTAAAACGTACAACTTCAAAGCCTAATTCTCTTAAATTATCAGCTAACGTAATAGATGGAAGTTGGTGGTTTGGACCACTTGAATATTTCATATTTCCTAAAATAATTTCACCACGTAAAAACGTACCTGTTGTAATAACAACCGCTTGCGCACGATATTCAGTGCCAATATTAGTACGCACACCTTTAACTTCATCATCTTCAATGATTAATTCGTCTACCATACCTTGCATGATATCTAAATTATCTTCATCTTCAATCACACGTTTCATTTCTTGTTGGTACAATACTTTATCGGCTTGCGCACGTAATGCACGCACAGCTGGGCCTTTACCAGTATTTAACATACGCATTTGGATATGCGTTTTATCAATTGCTTTGGCCATTTGGCCACCTAATGCGTCAATTTCACGAACGACAATACCTTTAGCTGGACCACCTACTGAGGGATTACATGGCATAAATGCAATGTTGTCTAAATTAATTGTTAACATTAGTGTTTTGGCACCACGTCTTGCAGATGCTAAACCTGCTTCAATTCCTGCATGCCCAGCACCAATGACAATTACATCATATTCTTGAACCACCTGATTGACCTCCTTTAAATTTCCTTTTTCTATATTTTATTACTAAGACTTCCTACCGTCTTAATTTGTTTAATGTTTATTATTTCGTTCCCGAATGGCTATCATTTGCAATTTCATTATTTTCCTAAACAGAACTGACTAAATAATTGGTCAATTAACTCATCACTTGCGGATTCACCAATAATCTCACCTAATAGTTCCCATGTACGCGTTAAATCAATTTGAACCATGTCCATAGGAATACCAGATTCCGCTGCCTCAATCGCATCTTGAATTGCATTTCTAGCTTGTTTCAATAGAGAAATGTGTCTTGAATTAGATACATATGTCATATCTTGGTTTTGAACATCGCCACCAAAGAATAAATCACGTATTTGTAATTCTAGTTGATCGATGCCTTCTTGTTTAAGCATAGAGGTTTGAATAAGTGGCGTATCACCAATCATTTCTTTGACTTCATTAATATCTAAATGTTGTTCTAAATCTGTTTTATTTACAATGACAATGGCATCTTCATTTTTGATAACTTCATATAAAGTACGATCCTCTTGTGTTAAAGATTCGTTATTATTTAAGACAAATAAGATTAAATCTGCTTCGCTTAAGGCTTTTCGTGAACGTTCGACACCAATCTTTTCAACGATATCTTCAGTGTCACGAATGCCTGCAGTATCTACCAATCTTAAAGGTACACCTCTGACATTAACGTATTCCTCTAAGACGTCACGCGTCGTACCTGCAACTTCAGTTACAATCGCTTTATTATCTTGAATAAGATTATTTAACATTGATGATTTCCCTACATTTGGTTTACCAACAATTACTGTTGAAAGACCTTCTCTCATAATCTTACCTTGTGTGCCAGTTTCTAATAGAAGGTTAATTTCATTTTTTATTTTTTTAGATTGTTCTAATAAGAACTCTGTTGTAGCATCTTCAACATCGTCATATTCAGGATAATCAATGTTCACTTCTACTTGCGCGAGAATTTCTAAAATGGATTGTCGTTGTCGTTTAATTAAGTCGCTGAGACGCCCTTCAATTTGATTCATAGCAACTTTAGAAGCACGATCTGTTTTAGAACGAATAAAGTCCATAACAGCTTCAGCTTGAGATAAATCAATTCGTCCGTTTAAGAATGCACGCTTAGTATATTCACCCGGCTCTGCCATTCTAGCGCCATACGTCATTGTTAGTTCTAATATACGATTAATGGTTAAAATACCACCGTGACAATTAATTTCAATAATATCCTCACGGGTAAATGTTCTTGGTGCTCTCAACACAGATATCATAACTTCTTCAACAACTTCATTTGTTTCTGGATCGACGATATGACCATAGTTAATCGTATGGGAATCTACATCTTCTAACTTTTTCTTTCCTTTATATAGTTTATCTCCAATTTCAACGGCTTGCGGTCCAGATAAACGGACAATACCAATTGCACCTTCACCCATTGGCGTTGAAATACTAGTAATTGTATCGAAATCCATGATTATCCTCGCCTCCTTATTCAAGTAAAATTTCATTATAACATTGTAATTTGTTTCTATTAAAATTGCTAACAAGTTGATTGATTATTATGAAGGGAAGACTCCTGTTTGTCTGACGTCAGACTGACCGTAGTCTTAACATCTCCCCTACCCTGCTTATTTAATCCTTTTATTAAACACTTTCGCAATTTTAAGTACATGTTCTAAGCTACCTTGAATTTCAAGTGTAGACATGTCTTTAGCTGGTTGCCTAGCGATAACGATAATGTCACGTGCGATGATATCTTCTTTATGAACTTTAAAATTTTCTCTAATCGCACGTTTAATTCTGTTTCGAGTCACTGCATTACCTAACTTTTTAGATACGCTAATTCCTAATCGGAAATGATCTTTATTACTATTATAGGTATAAACAACAAACTGTCTATTTGCTACCGATTTGCCTCTTTTATAAATGGTTTGGAAATCAGTATTCTTTTTTATACGGTAAGCTTTCTCCACGTTCACATCACTCGCTTATATTATTCTTTGCCATTCTAGTTTATGTTCGTTCTGATATAGCGTGTCCCAATTTATACCTATTGAAACGAAAAAAAAGACCACTGAGAAGTCAGTGATCTTATGCTGATAAAACTTTACGGCCTTTACGACGACGACGTGCTAAAACTTTACGGCCATTTTTAGTGCTCATACGTTTTCTGAAACCATGAACTTTACTATGTTTACGTTTATTTGGTTGATAAGTACGTTTTACCATGCAAAACACCTCCATCTACATATTTATCCAGCTCACTCGCTCTTGTAGTGATCCTGATTATTTTAATAGATAAATTATACTTTCTGATATCAGAATTCTTGTTTTAATTCAATTTTATCTAGTCATAATTCAAGCAACTACTACAATATAACAAATTACTATTTATAAAGCAAGCAGCATTTGCAGTAAGATACTAATTTTTTAGTAAACTTTGTCACAAAATCATTTTTAATATTTATACATTTTACGCCGAGTCTACAATGCTTTCATTATTCATTTTAAATACATCTTTATAAATTATTTCCCAAGCTGTTATAATACATAGTGCTTTCATTTCAAAAATTATCCAATTATACACAGATGACCATTCAATAATTGTGGATAATATAACCATTATTAACAGATTTATACCTAATTTAACAACATATTCACACCTATTTGACATCTCTCTTGGTTAAAAAGTATAATTGTGTGGATAAGTCGTCTAATTCATTATTTTAACAGGATTTATTTATTGATTTTATATACGTTTTTAGTGTGAATAAATCATAGCATATATAAAGTTATCCACCGAATGTTATTAACTTGTGGATAATTATTAACATGCTGTGATTATTTTTATCCACTTGTCTAAATGTCTGTGTATAAGTCTTAAATTTAAAGAAGATGGAGTTTATTATATGTCAGAACAAGAAATTTGGAAAAAAGTATTAGACGTTGCTGAATCAGAAATATCTAAATCGACATTTAATACTTTTTTGAAAGATACGGAGCTTAAAGAAATTCGTGATAACGTTGCGATCATTTTCGTAATACATGAATTTTATGCAGAATGGTTAAATTCTAACTATAAAGAAGTTATTCAAACAATTATGAAAGATGTTATTGGTTATGAAGTTGAACCCAAATTTTTCACTGCTGAACAATTAGCAGAACTTGATGAAGAGAGTCGTAAAGCTAAATCACCAAGCAGCGAACCTCAGCGTCACATCATTGAGGATGTTCATGAAGGTACAGATCAATTTAATACACACAATACATTTGATACGTTCGTTATTGGACCTGGTAACAGATTTCCACATGCAGCAAGTCTTGCGGTTGCTGAAGCACCAGCCCAAGCATACAATCCTCTATTTATTTATGGTGGTGTTGGTCTTGGTAAAACGCACCTTATGCATGCGATTGGTCATCATGTTCTCAGTAATCAACCAAATGCTAAAGTGCTATACACTTCAAGTGAAAAATTCACAAATGACTTCATTAAATCAATTCGTAACAATGAACCAGAAGCTTTTAGAGAGAAATATAGAAACATTGACGTGTTACTGATTGACGATATTCAATTCATTCAAAATAAAGAACAAACGCAAGAAGAGTTCTTCCACACATTTAATGAATTACATCAAAATAAGAAACAAATTGTCATTTCAAGTGACCGCCCACCTAAAGAAATCGCTAAATTAGAAGACCGTTTACGTTCTCGATTTGAATGGGGCTTAATCGTTGATATTACGCCTCCTGATTATGAAACACGTATGGCAATTCTTCAGAAAAAAATCGAAGAAGAAAATTTAGAAATTCCAGCTGAAGCATTAAATTATATTGCTAATCAAATTCAATCAAACATTCGTGAATTAGAAGGTGCACTCACGCGTTTACTTGCCTATTCGAAGCTTCAAGGCAGACCGATTACGACTGAATTAGCAGCAGAAGCACTTAAAGATATTATTCAAGTTCCTAAATCTAAAAAAATTACAATTCAAGATATTCAGAAAGTCGTTGGGCATTACTATAACGTTCGTATTGAAGATTTTAGTGCGAAAAAACGTACCAAATCAATTGCGTATCCTCGTCAAATCGCTATGTATCTATCAAGGGAGCTTACTGATTTCTCATTACCTAAGATTGGTGAAGAATTCGGTGGTCGCGATCATACAACGGTTATTCATGCACACGAGAAAATCGCAAAGGATATCAAAGCAGATCCAATTTTTAAACAAGAAGTAGAAGATTTAGAAAAAGAAATTCGCAATCAATAATATAAACATTCGAAACTGTTATACAACAGATTACGACGTTTAAAAGTGGGAAATAATGTAAATGGTCTGTTACCTTGAATGAAGTGCCAATAAGTCTGACAAGTGAACAAGATGATTTTGTTAGTAATTGTGGATAATGTTAAAAAGTAATACACAGCATCAACAGTTTATCCACATGTGTATAACTTTGGCACACAAGGATTTTCTTAACATATCCACTAATCCACAAGCCCTACTACTATTACTATGAATTTAAAACCTATATAATTATATATAAACGACTGGAAGGAGTTTAAATTAATGATGGAATTCACAATTAGAAGAGATTATTTTATTAATCAATTAAATGACACATTAAAAGCCATCTCACCAAGAACAACATTACCGATTTTAACAGGTATCAAAATCGATGCTAAAGACAACGAGGTCATTCTTACTGGTTCAGATTCTGAGATATCTATTGAAATTACAATCCCTAAACAAGTTGATGGTGAGGATATTGTCACTATTTCTGAAACAGGTTCAGTAGTGCTTCCTGGTCGTTTCTTCGTAGATATTATTAAAAAATTACCAGGTAAAGACGTAAAATTATCAACAAACGAACAATTCCAAACACTGATTACATCTGGACATTCAGAATTTAACTTAAGTGGCTTGGATCCTGATCAATATCCATTATTACCTCAAGTATCACGTGATGACGCCATTCAATTATCAGTAAAAGTCTTAAAAAATATCATTGCGCAAACAAATTTCGCAGTGTCCACCTCAGAAACACGCCCAGTACTTACTGGTGTGAACTGGCTTATACAAGATAATGAATTAATATGCACTGCGACTGATTCACACCGCTTAGCTGTAAGAAAATTGAAGTTGGAAGATGAGTCAAAAAACAAAAATGTCATCATTCCAGGTAAAGCTTTATCAGAATTGAATAAAATTATGAGTGATAGTGATGAAGAAATCGATATTTTCTTCGCTTCAAACCAAGTATTATTTAAAGTTGGTAATGTAAACTTTATTTCTCGTTTATTAGAAGGTCATTATCCAGATACGACACGTCTATTCCCAGAGAATTATGAAATTAAATTAGGTTTAGACAACGGTGAATTCTATCACGCAATTGATCGTGCTTCATTATTAGCACGAGAAGGTGGTAACAATGTTATTAAGTTGAGCACAGGTAATGACGTTGTAGAATTATCATCAACATCACCTGAAATCGGTACTGTAAAAGAAGAAGTGACAGCAACTGATGTAGAAGGTGGCAACTTGAAGATTTCATTCAACTCTCGTTATATGATGGATGCGCTGAAGGCAATCGATAATGATGAAGTTGAAGTAGAATTCTTTGGTACGATGAAACCATTCATTCTTAAACCAAAAGCAGATGACTCTGTTACGCAATTAATTTTACCAATTAGAACATATTAGTTTTAAAAGCTATTAATTTGGAGTTACGACGAATTCAAAAGAAATTCTGTCGTAACTCCTTTTTTTAATTTAATTTAAGCTCATTCAGCCTTCAATGTAGACACAAAAGTTATTAACTAGTGGATAACTCTAAATAATATATCATCAAGCTAAAATGGCCCTTAAAATTAAAAATAGGGCTATATGAGTAATGAAATCATTTTTAACGCCTTTTGTTATTCAAAAAAAGCCGCTTCAATTTGAAAAATATAGGCAATTTTCCTTCAAAATTTAAATATGTATAAAGATATTGTGAAGTAAACGGTTTCACATTCCATTTTAAATGAAATTTAAACCTAAAAAAGGTATAATATATTAATGACACATAAAGAAACGGAGTGATTATTTTGGTTCAAGAAGTAGTGGTTGAAGGCGATATTACGTTAGGCCAGTTTCTTAAAACTGAAGGCATTATAGAATCAGGTGGCCAAGCTAAATGGTTCTTACAAGATTATGAAGTTTTAATTAATGGTGAACGCGAAACACGTCGTGGTAAAAAACTAGCCAACCAAGATCGAATTGATTTCCCTGATATCCCTGAAATTGATTCTGTAATCATTATTCATCAAGGTGAACAATGAAACTTAAAACACTCCAATTAGAGAATTATCGTAACTATGAAGAAGTTACGCTTGAATGTCATCCTGATGTGAATATTCTGATCGGAGAAAATGCACAAGGGAAGACGAATTTACTTGAATCAATTTACACATTAGCTTTAGCTAAAAGTCATCGCACATCGAATGACAAGGAGCTTATACGGTTTAACTCAGAGTATGCTAAAATAGAGGGTGTACTAAATTATAGACATGGAACGATGCCATTAACGATGTTTATAACTAAAAAAGGTAAACAAGTAAAAGTGAACCACTTAGAACAAAGTCGACTAACGCAGTATGTTGGACATCTTAACGTGGTTCTTTTTGCGCCAGAAGACTTAAATATTGTTAAAGGTGCACCACAGATACGAAGACGGTTCATTGATATGGAATTAGGTCAAATCTCTGCAGTTTATCTAAATGACTTGGCTCAATACCAACGTATTCTTAAACAGAAGAATAACTACTTAAAGCAGTTGCAACTTGGTCATAAACAAGACACTACGATGTTAGAAGTCTTAAACCAACAATTTGCGCAATATGCATTGAATGTAACGTTGAGACGAGCACATTTCATCAAAGAATTAGAATCATTGGCTAAACCGATTCATGCTGGTATCACTAATGACAGAGAAACGTTATCGTTGACTTATTTACCAAGTATAAAACTCAGTGATATGGATAAAGATGCGCAAGCGTTATTAGACGAAGTGATTACACTGTTAAATGACAATATTAAGCGTGAAATGGAACGTGGCGTTTGTTTATTTGGCCCGCATAGAGATGATTTAGGCTTTAATGTAAATGATATGGATGCGCAAACATACGGGTCTCAAGGACAACAACGTACGACCGCATTATCCATTAAACTAGCAGAAATAGAGTTGATGAACATTGAAGTTGGAGAATATCCAATCTTACTACTAGATGATGTGTTAAGCGAATTAGATGATTCTCGACAAACACATTTACTAAGCACGATTCAACATAAAGTACAAACCTTTGTAACGACAACATCCGTAGACGGCATAGATCATGAGATTATGAACAATGCTAAGCTTTATCGAATCAATCAAGGTGAAATTATAAAGTAATAGAAAGTGATGGTGAATACATTGTCAGATGTAAACAACACAGATAACTATGGTGCTGGACAGATACAGGTATTAGAAGGGTTAGAAGCCGTTCGTAAAAGACCTGGTATGTATATAGGTTCAACTTCAGAGAGAGGTTTGCACCACTTAGTATGGGAAATCGTGGATAACAGTATCGACGAGGCACTTGCTGGTTATGCAGATCAAATTGAAGTGATTATTGAAAAAGACAATTGGATTAAAGTAACTGACAATGGTCGAGGTATTCCTGTTGATATTCAAGAAAAAATGGGTCGTCCAGCAGTTGAAGTTATCTTAACTGTACTACATGCTGGTGGTAAATTCGGCGGTGGCGGTTATAAAGTATCTGGCGGTCTACATGGTGTAGGTTCTTCAGTTGTTAACGCATTGTCTGAAGACTTAGAGGTATACGTTCATCGTAACGATACAATCTATCATCAAGCATATAAAAAAGGTGTACCACAATTTGATCTTAAAGAAGTAGGTAGCACTGATAAAACAGGTACAGTGATTCGCTTTAAAGCAGATGGCGAAATATTCACTGAAACAACCGTTTATGACTATGAAACACTTCAAAAACGTATTAGAGAGCTGGCATTTTTAAACAAAGGTATTTCAATCACTTTAAGAGATGAACGTGAAGATGAAGAACAACGTGAAGATACATATCATTATGAAGGCGGTATTAAATCTTACGTTGAATTACTAAATGAAAATAAAGAGCCAATTCATGAAGAGCCGATTTATATTCACCAAACTAAAGATGATGTAGAAATTGAAATCGCTATGCAGTATAACAGTGGTTATGCAACGAACTTATTATCTTATGCGAACAATATTCACACGTATGAAGGTGGTACGCATGAAGATGGCTTTAAACGTGCATTAACACGTATATTAAATAGTTACGGCACACAAAGTAAGATCATTAAAGATGACAAAGAAAGATTGTCTGGTGAAGATACACGTGAAGGTTTAACAGCTGTCGTATCAATTAAACATGGTGATCCTCAATTCGAAGGACAAACAAAGACGAAATTAGGTAACTCTGAAGTACGTCAAATTGTTGATAGATTGTTTGCTGAACATTTTGAACGTTTCTTATACGAACATCCAAATGTTGCTCGTATTGTTGTGGAAAAAGGAATCATGGCATCACGTGCACGTGTTGCAGCTAAAAAAGCGCGTGAAGTAACACGCCGTAAATCAGCTTTAGAAATTTCAAGCTTACCAGGTAAACTTGCCGATTGTTCAAGTAAGAAACCTGAAGAAAGTGAAATCTTCCTAGTAGAGGGTGACTCTGCCGGGGGGTCTACAAAAGAAGGTCGTGACTCTAAAACACAAGCAATCTTGCCATTAAGAGGTAAAATCTTAAACGTTGAAAAAGCACGTCTAGACCGTATTCTAAATAACAATGAAATACGTCAAATGATTACAGCCTTTGGTACTGGTATTGGTGGCGAGTTCGATATCACTAAAGCACGTTATCATAAAATTGTAATTATGACAGATGCTGATGTCGATGGTGCACATATTAGAACGCTACTACTAACGTTCTTCTATCGTTTCATGAGACCATTAATTGAAGCGGGATATGTATATATCGCACAACCACCATTGTACAAATTGGCACAAGGTAAACAAAAATATTATGTATTTAACGATCGTGAACTTGATAAATTAAAATCAGAATTAAGTCCTACGCCTAAATGGCAAATTTCACGTTATAAAGGTTTAGGAGAAATGAATGCGGATCAATTATGGGAAACGACAATGAATCCTGAAAACCGTATGATGTTACAAGTTAAATTAGATGATGCGATTGAAGCGGACCAAACGTTTGAAATGTTAATGGGTGATGTCGTTGAAAATCGTAGACAATTTATCGAAGACAATGCAGTATATGCAAACCTAGATTTCTAAATTAGCGTGAACGAATGAACATGTTGAAGACTGTATAGCGAATGGCTTGCAGTCTTGCTATTTTAAGTGAATTGATTATAGAAGGAGGATATCTTGATGGCTGACTTACCTCAATCAAGAATAAATGAACGAAATATAACCAGCGAGATGCGCGAATCATTTTTAGACTATGCAATGAGCGTTATCGTTTCACGTGCGTTACCTGATGTACGTGATGGTTTAAAACCTGTACACCGTCGTATCTTATATGGCTTAAATGAACAAGGTATGACCCCTGATAAACCATATAAAAAATCAGCACGTATCGTTGGGGATGTAATGGGTAAATATCACCCTCACGGAGACTTATCAATTTATGATGCCATGGTTAGAATGGCACAAACATTCAGCTATCGCTATCCACTTGTTGATGGTCAAGGTAACTTCGGTTCAATGGACGGCGATGGTGCCGCTGCCATGCGTTATACTGAAGCGAAGATGACTAAAATTACGTTAGAACTATTACGTGATATTAATAAAGATACGATTGATTTCCTAGATAACTATGATGGTACTGAAAGAGAGCCGGAAGTCTTACCTTCTCGTTTCCCTAACTTATTAGTGAACGGTGCATCAGGTATTGCTGTAGGTATGGCAACAAATATTCCTCCTCACAATTTAACTGAAGTCATCAACGGTGTTTTACATTTAAGTAAGAATCCAGATGTTACGATTGCAGAACTTATGGAAGATATTCAAGGCCCTGATTTTCCAACAGCTGGTTTAATCCTAGGCAAGAGTGGTATCCGACGCGCATATGAAACAGGACGTGGCTCCATTCAAATGCGTGCACGTGCAGAAATTGAAGAACGTGGTGGCGGTCGCCAACGTATCGTAGTGACTCAAATCCCATATCAAGTTAATAAAGCACGTATGATTGAAAAGATAGCAGAACTTGTTCGTGACAAGAAAATCGAAGGTATTACAGATTTACGTGATGAAACAAGTTTACGTACAGGTGTTAGAGTAGTTATTGATGTACGTAAAGATGCAAACGCCAATGTTATTTTGAACAATCTCTACAAACAAACACCATTACAAACGTCATTCGGTGTGAATATGATTGCACTGGTTAATGGACGTCCAAAATTAATCAATTTAAAACAAGCTTTAGTTGAATACTTAGAGCATCAAAAGACTGTCGTACGCCGTCGTACAGAATATAATTTGAAAAAAGCGAAAGACCGTGCACATATCTTAGAAGGTTTACGCATTGCGTTAGATCATATCGACGAGATTATTACGACAATTCGTGAATCAGAAACAGATAAAGTCGCAATGGAAACATTACAATCGCGTTTTAAATTGTCTGAACGCCAAGCACAAGCAATTCTTGATATGCGTTTAAGACGTTTAACAGGTTTAGAACGAGATAAAATTGAAAATGAATATAACGAATTGCTCGGCTATATTTCTGAATTAGAAGCAATCTTAGCCGATGACGAAGTGTTACTTCAATTAGTTCGAGATGAATTAACAGACATTAAAGAACGTTTCGGTGACGAACGTCGTACGGAAATTCAATTAGGTGGTTTAGATGATCTCGAAGATGAAGATCTTATTCCAGAAGAACAAATTGTTATTACATTAAGTCATAATAACTATATTAAACGATTACCTGTTTCTACGTATCGTTCACAACATCGTGGAGGACGTGGTGTTCAAGGTATGAATACATTGGAAGAAGACTTCGTCAGCCAACTTGTTACGTTAAGTACGCATGACCATGTTTTATTCTTCACGAATAAAGGTCGTGTATACAAACTTAAAGGTTATGAAGTGCCAGAATTATCTCGACAATCTAAAGGTATTCCAGTCATCAATGCGATTGAATTGGATAATGATGAGACAATCAGTACTATGATTGCGGTTAGAGATCTCGAAGATGAAGATAGTTACTTAGTATTTGCAACTAAAAACGGTATTGTGAAACGTTCTGCGTTAAGTAATTTCTCACATATCAATAAGAATGGTAAAATTGCGATTGGTTTCAAAGAAGATGACGAATTAATTGCAGTCCGTCTTACAGATGGTCACCAAGACATCTTAATTGGTACATCTCACGCTTCATTAATCAGATTTGCAGAAACAAGTTTACGTCCATTAGGTCGAACTGCTGCAGGTGTAAGAGGTATCTCATTACGTGAAGATGATGTTGTAGTAGGTCTAGATGTTGCCCATGCTGATAGTGAAGATGAAATTCTTGTTGTCACTGAAAATGGTTATGGTAAACGTACGCCAGTAAGTGAATATCGCTTATCAAACCGTGGCGGTAAAGGTATTAAGACTGCGAAAATTACAGAACGTAATGGTAACATCGTTTGTATCACAACAGTTACTGGTGAAGAAGATTTAATGATTGTTACCAATAGTGGTGTGATTATTCGTTTAGAAGTAGAAGATATTTCTCAAAATGGTCGTGCAACACAAGGTGTACGCTTAATGAAACTAGGTGAAGATCAATTTGTTTCAACGGTTGCTAAAGTCATTGATAAAACAGAAGATGAAGATGCAACTGAGGCAGCACAAGTTGAAGATGGTGAAACAAATGCAGAAAGTACAGAAAGCCCTAGCGAAGAAGTAGTAGATGATGATACACCAGGTAATGCACTCCATACGGAAGCGGATGAAGATACGGAAACAGTAACTGAGGATAATGCAACAGATGAACGTATTGAAGTTAGACAAGATTTTATGGATCGTGTGAATGAAGACATTGATAATGCATCTAACGATGATGAAGACGACGAGAATTAAAGGCTAATCCATAGTGATCAGCGATAATAGAATATATTCATTTAATAAAAATAAGACTTCCCTTTCACTAGGGGAGTCTTATTTTTATTTGATTCAATTAGTTTTCTAACTCTTTCATCACATATGGGATTTCACTAATTAAACGTGAAGGTGGCACAACGTACATGGATTCAGATAATTTCTCTCCAATATAACTGTGTGTATATGTTGCGCTTGTAATTGCATCTCTAAAATCATCAAACTGGCCAACAAAGCTAGTAATCATTCCAGCTAATGTATCGCCCATACCACCAGTTGCCATTGCTGGTGTACCAATTGTCAGTCTATATTCCTTATCTTTGAAGAATATTTCAGTACCGTGTTTCTTCAGTACAACAGCAGCACCTAACTTATCAACAGCTTCTCTATTACGTTCGTAAGTTTGCTCTTCAATAGGGATACCACTTAAACGTTCCCATTCTTTTTGATGTGGTGTAAAGATGACACGGCAAGTTGGAATATCAGGTTTTAATTTACTAAATATTGTAATCGCATCACCATCAACAATTAAATTTTGGTGTGGTTGTATATTTTGTAGTAAAAACGTAATTGCGTTATTACCTTTGAAATCGACACCTAACCCTGGTCCAATTAAAATGCTATCTGTGTTTTCAATCATTTTCGTTAACATTTTAGTGTCGTTAATATCGATTACCATTGCCTCTGGACAACGTGAATGGAGTGCCGCATGGTTTGTAGGATGTGTAGCTACTGTAATTAACCCACTTCCACTATAAACACATGCACGCGCAGCTAACATGATTGCGCCACCTAAATTGGCACTTCCACCTATCAGTAGAATCTTTCCATAGTCACCTTTATGTGTCTCTTCTTTTCTCTTCGGAATATTAACAGTTGTTAATGTTTCCATAAATTAAACCCTCCCTTGAAGACGTTGTGAACGTATAATGTTAGAAAAATGTGTGTACCGCCATTACTGTATATAACTCAAATTTCAAGTGACAATGAAATGCGTAGCGATAGCATCCATGATGACTTAGTTGATTGAGTTCTAAATTGGATTGTTTGTCTATACCTTTTTTAAATACAATAGAAAATATTATACCTGTGAAAGACTTTCGTCAACACTATTATGAAGAATATTTAATTATACGTATCATAAGGTCCCTACATGGCTTTATAGAGGGCGTATACAATAAGATAAATATAATATTATTTAGCATTTACTTGCTAATTATAAAGGAGTTTGCTATATTAAAAATAACTTAATAAGTTATTGTTCGTGGGACAAGTAACATAATCAGTTAATTTCAGAGAGCTTGTGTTGAGTGTGAACAAGTAATTGATGATTATGCGAATCTACCTACAATTGTGAACAACCGGTAAAACCGTTATTTTAAGGAAAGTGCAATTCGATACATCTATTGTGTCAAATTGTTAAATAGGGTGGCAACGCGTAGACCACGTCCCTTGTAAAGGGGATGTGGTCTTTTTTTATTGAACAAGACGCATGTTATCCAAAATAAAAATTTTCAAAAATTTGGGAAGGATGAATGTTACATGTTAGACATTAGACTATTCAGAGAAGAAGCTGACAAAGTTAAGAGCAAAATTGAATTACGTGGAGATGATCCTAAAGTTGTTGACGAGGTATTAGAATTAGATAATGAACGCCGTCAATTAATTGGTAAGACTGAAGAAATGAAAGCACGTCGTAACAAAGTAAGTGAAGAAATCGCTGAAAAGAAACGTAATAAAGAAAATGCAGACGACGTTATTAAAGAAATGCGTGAACTTGGTGACGAAATCAAAGAAAACGACGCTAAACTTAATGAAGTGGATAATAAAGTTAGAGATATCTTAATTCGTATTCCTAACCTAATTGCTGAAGATGTACCACAAGGGGATTCTGATGAAGAAAATGTTGAAGTTAAAAAATGGGGTACACCTCGTGAGTTTGACTTCGAACCTAAAGCACACTGGGACTTAGTTGAAGAATTAAAAATGGCAGACTTTGAACGTGCTGCAAAAATTTCAGGTGCGCGTTTCGTATACTTAACTAAAGATGGTGCATTATTAGAACGTGCATTAATGAACTACATGCTTACAAAACATACAACACAACATGGTTACACTGAAATGATGACACCTCAATTAGTTAACGCAGATACAATGTTTGGTACTGGTCAGTTACCTAAATTTGAAGAAGACTTATTCAAAGTTGAAAAAGAAGGTCTATACACAATCCCAACTGCAGAAGTACCATTAACAAACTTCTACAGAGACGAAATCATTCAACCAGGCGTACTACCTGAAAAATTCACTGCTCAAACTGCTTGTTTCCGTAGTGAAGCTGGATCAGCAGGTAGAGACACAAGAGGTTTAATCCGTTTACACCAATTTGACAAAGTTGAAATGGTACGTATCGAAAAACCAGAAGATTCTTGGGATGCATTAGAAGATATGACACAAAATGCGGAAGCAATTCTTGAAGAATTAGGTTTACCTTACCGTCGTGTTATCTTATGTACTGGCGATATTGGTTTCAGTGCAAGTAAAACATATGACTTAGAAGTTTGGTTACCAAGTTATGACAACTATAAAGAAATCAGTTCTTGCTCAAACTGTACTGATTTCCAAGCGCGTCGTGCTAACATCCGCTTCAAACGTGATGCAGCTTCTAAACCAGAATTAGCACATACATTAAATGGTAGTGGTCTTGCAGTAGGTCGTACATTTGCAGCAATCGTTGAAAACTACCAAAATGCAGATGGCTCAATTACAATTCCTGAAGCATTAGTACCATTCATGGGTGGTAAAACTGAAATCCGTCCAGTTAACGACTAATTCGATTATTAGTTAGCTTATAACGTTAATTTATAGAGTACGGAATAAGCGATAATATACTAAAGCTACAGTACAAATTCGCAGTAGCTGACTGAGCTGAGAAGGTGTTTATATAACACTTTTTCAGCTCTCTTTTTATGGTGTTAAACCAATATGAATGTCATAAACAAAGTGAATAGGTGGCAGGAATGCTGCAATGAAACTACATTGAATTGTGGTCTATGATGTCTTGAATATACAATCAATCATGTTAAAAATTCACTTTTTCTTAATAAAGTGATGAAGTGAAAAGGGTGGATTTAGACTGCTTTCAGAGGTGTGATATACGCTTTGTTGTCAAAAAATAGACATATTAAATACCCCTTTAAATCAGTAGTTCTAAGTAGTCTGTTAGTCTAACATCACACAACCCTATGTCTAACGTTGTTGCCACTCTAGCATCCGTATATTAGACTGAAATTATTAATAAAATACTGTTCTAAACTATTAAGTATAAAGGGAGGTTACAAAGATGACATCACATGTGACGTTTAAGCAAGGCGTTAAAGAATGTATACCTACTTTGTTAGGATACGTTGGGATTGGTTTATCGTTTGGCATTGTAGCTGCTTCACAACATTTTAGTATCATTGAAATACTATTATTATGTTTACTTGTCTATGCTGGCGCAGCACAATTTATTATTTGTGCACTCGTTGCTACAGGCACACCGATTTCTGCTATTGTTCTTACAACATTGATTGTCAATTCACGTTTCTTCCTATTATCAATGACGTTAGCACCCAATTATAAAGACTATGGTATTTGGAATCGTCTAGGTCTGTCTTCAATTTTGACAGATGAAACATTTGGCGTCGCTATCACACCGCATTTAAAAGGGGAGAAGATAAACGATCGATGGTTACATGGCTTAAATTTAACCGCATATGCATTTTGGGCACTAGCCAGTATTGTTGGTGCATTACTTGGTAAATATATCTCTAATCCAGACATGTTGGGTCTCGATTTTGCGATTACAGCAATGTTTATCTTTTTAACCATGGCACAATTTGAGTCAATCACATCATCTAAACTACGCATATACCTTGTACTTATCGTATTTGTTATCGTGATGATGCTCAGCTTAAGTTGGTTTATGCCATCATACGTTGCAATTCTGATTGCATCGATGCTAGCAGCAACATTAGGGGTGGTGATGGATAAATGACAACATCTTGGCATATGTTTATCTTAATCGTGTTATGTGGACTTGTAACGTTAATCATTCGAGTAGTTCCATTCTTAATGATTTCACGTATTCAACTCTCAGAAACGGTAATTAAATGGCTATCATTTATTCCAATAACATTATTTACAGCACTGATATTAGATGGCATTATCGTACAACAGGAAGGTGTAGCAGGATACACCCTTAATATTCCGTTTATTCTTGTGACGATTCCAACGGTATTTATCGCACTTTTCACGCGTAGTCTGACTACAACCATTCTAGTAGGTATTGTGCTGATTGCAGGCCTACGTTTTTTCTTTTAGAAAAGGCAGAACCCAATAGCTAACGATTGAAGTTAGCTATACAATTAGATACAATAAATTCAAATTACAATTTGAATAAGTAAATGAATAGAGATAATAGAACTTATTAAGAGAAGTGGAGGGACACGGCCCTAAGAAACTTCAGCAACCGGCGACGCATACGCACGGTGCTACGACCAACGAGATACTCGAATGATAAGTAATAGAGACGAATCGCCTCATACTTTGAAGAGTATAGGCGATTTTTTTGTATTCAAAGGAGGTAACCACATGACCAATTACACGGTAGAAACATTAAATTTAGGACCTTTTACAACTGAATCAGGCGAAATGATTAAAAACTTACAATTGCGTTATGAACATGTGGGCTATGCGGGGCAACCACTCGTTGTGGTCTGCCATGCGCTAACTGGTAATCATTTAACATATGGCACAGATGATGCCCCTGGTTGGTGGCGTGAAATCATAGATGGCGGTTATATGCCGATTTATGATTATCAATTTCTTACGTTCAATGTCATCGGTAGCCCCTTTGGTTCAAGTTCTCCTTTAACTGATCCTAATTTTCCGGAGTATTTAACGTTGAGGGATATTGTGAAAGCAATCGAAATGGGGATTCAAGCGCTTGGTTTCAACAAGATTAATATTTTAATTGGTGGTAGTTTAGGTGGTATGCAAGTTATGGAACTACTCTACAACCATCAATTTCAAGTGGATAAGGCGGTTATTCTAGCAGCTACGGATAAGACATCATCGTATAGTCGTGCGTTCAACGAAATTGCACGTGAGGCAATTCATCTTGGTGGCAAAGAAGGCCTTAGTATTGCCCGACAATTAGGATTTCTAACGTATCGGTCATCTAAAAGTTATGATCAACGCTTTTCACCCGACGAAGTTGTAAGCTATCAACGGCATCAAGGTAATAAATTTAAAGAAACTTATGATTTATCCTGTTATCTAACAATGTTAAATGTATTAGATAGTCATAATGTTGACCGTGGACGTACAAATGTGGATGACGTTTATCAATCATTAGATACAAAGGTTTTAACTATGGGCTTTACGGATGATTTATTATATCCAGATGATCAAGTGAGAGCAGTAGGGGAGCGTTTTAAATATCATCGCCATTTCTTCGTTCCAGATAATGTAGGTCATGATGGCTTTTTATTAAATTTCAATGACTGGGCACCGAACTTATATCATTTTCTTAAAGTAACGAACTTCAAACGAAAATAGATGAAGCGGGTAAGTTAGAATATAGAAGAAAACACGCAATGATGGAATCGTATATTACTCAATCTTCACAATTTGTTTTAATTTTGCTTAGAGGTTAAAATAGAGGTTATAGTCAAAAAAGTATAGGAGTGGCGAATGTGTTTTCAAAAGTACATCCTAAAGCAACAATTATAGGAACAATTGCACTTGTTATGGTTGCTTTAGTTACGTATGTATTACCAATACTAGGGCTGATTCTATGTTTATTCGCTACGATTCCAGGTATTATTTTATGGAATAAATCTATTCCATCATTTGGAATTGGAGCGCTAATCACAGTTATTCTTACCACATTATTGGGTAATACATTTGTATTAAGTGCCATGATTTTAGTTTTAATACTTAGCTTTATTATTGGCCAATTATTGAAAGAACGTGCCTCTAAAGAACGCATCTTATTTATAGCTACAACATATTTAAGTATATTTACTTTAGTCGCATTTATGCTATTACAAACGTTTAAAAAGATACCTAGCGCTACGACATTAATTAAGCCTTTCAAAGATGCAATGCACAATGCGGTTGTAACGACAGGCGTAGAATCAGATTATAAAACGATTCTAGAAGAAGGGTTCCGTCAAATGGCAGTCCAGCTTCCAAGTTTTATAATCGTTATAGTCTTTATTTTAGTCTTAATTAACTTAATTATTACATTTCCAATTCTTCGTAAATTTAAAGTAGCTACACCAATTTTTAAACCATTATTTGCTTGGCAACTTAACCGTTCATTACTTTGGGTTTATATGGTTGTTTTATTATGCGTAATGTTCGCAACAGGGCCAAGTACTTTCCAAAGCATCGTATTAAATTTCGAAGTTGTGTTATCATTACTGATGTATATCCAAGGATTGAGTTTAATTCATTTCTTTGGTAAAGCAAAACGTATTCCAAATGTTGTAACGATATTGCTGATGGTTGTGGGGACAATTATTACACCAGCAACACATATCATTGCATTACTTGGTGTACTTGATTTAGGAATTAATTTAAAACGAATGATTAAAAAATGACTTTAAAAAGTGAATAGAGGTGGAATAATGAACCGTCAATCCACTAAGAAGGCATTACTCATACCATTTATTTTAATGGTACTTACTTCAATTGCACTTGTCGTAGTATGGTTTATCTTTAAACCATTAGTTGCGACCATTGCAGCAGCTATTTTAGTCGTGATGATTATTATTGGCATTGTATTAGTAAGACAGGCCTTGTTGAAAATGGATAATTATGTGGATAATTTAAGTGGTCATATCTCGGCTGGAAGCAATAGGGCAATTAAACGATTGCCAATTGGCATGGTCGTTCTTGATGCTGATGATCATATTGAATGGATTAACCAGTACATGTCTGAACACTTAGAAACAAATGTCATCTCAGAACCAGTCAATGAAGTTTTTCCGAATATTTTAAAGCAGTTGGAAAAGGTACAAGAAGTCGAAATCGAACATGGCCAATATCATTACCATGTACGTCATTCTGAAGAGGAAAATTGTCTATATTTCTTTGATATCACAGATGAAGTGCATACCAATGAACTATATGAAGAATCAAAACCAATTATTGCAACATTATTCTTAGATAACTATGATGAAATCACGCAAAATATGAACGATACACAACGTTCTGAAATCAACTCAATGGTAACACGAGTGATTAGTCGTTGGGCATCAGAATATAATATCTTCTTCAAACGTTATAATTCTGACCAGTTCGTAGCGTATTTAAATCAAAAAATATTAGCCGAAGTTGAAGAATCGAACTTTGAAATTCTTAGCCAACTACGCGAAAAAAGTGTTGGTTACCGTGCCCAATTAACATTGAGTATCGGTGTCGGTGAAGGTACTGAGAACTTAATTGATCTTGGTGAGTTATCACAATCTGGTTTAGATTTAGCATTAGGTCGTGGTGGTGACCAAGTAGCAATTAAAAATATGAACGGAAATGTACGATTCTATGGCGGTAAGACTGACCCGATGGAAAAACGTACGCGTGTAAGAGCGCGTGTTATTTCTCATGCATTAAAGGATATCTTAACCGAAGGCGACAAAGTAATTATTATGGGACACAAACGTCCCGATTTAGATGCGATTGGTGCAGCGATAGGTGTATCAAGATTCGCATTAATGAATAACTTAGAAGCTTACGTAGTCTTGAATGAGGAAGATATTGATCCAACATTACGTCGTGTAATGGATGAAATCGATAAGAAACCAGAATTGAAAGAGCGATTCGTCACATCAGATGAAGCTTGGGATATGATGACATCTAAATCTACGATCGTTGTTGTGGATACACATAAACCAGAGATGGTATTAGATGAGAACATTTTAAATAAAGCTAACCGTAAAGTGGTCATTGACCATCATAGACGAGGAGAAAGCTTTATTTCTAACCCGTTATTAGTTTATATGGAACCTTACGCAAGTTCGACAGCAGAACTTGTGACAGAGTTATTAGAATATCAACCAACTGAACAACGTTTAACACGTTTAGAATCTACAGTCATGTATGCAGGTATTATCGTTGATACACGTAACTTCACATTACGTACAGGTTCTAGAACGTTTGACGCTGCAAGCTATTTACGTGCTCACGGCGCAGATACGATATTAACACAACATTTCTTAAAAGATGATGTCGATACGTATATTAATCGTTCAGAGCTTATTCGAACAGTTGAAGTTCAAGATAATGGTATAGCGATAGCACATGGTTCTAACGAAAAAATTTATCATCCTGTTACAGTTGCACAAGCTGCGGATGAGTTGTTAAGTTTAGAAGGTATAGAGGCTTCTTATGTTGTGGCTAAACGTGAAGATAACTTAATAGGTATCTCAGCACGTTCATTAGGCTCTATTAATGTTCAATTAACGATGGAAGCATTAGGTGGCGGCGGTCACTTAACGAATGCTGCAACGCAATTGAAAGGATTATCAATTGAAGAAGCGATTGAACAATTACAACAAGCAATTACAGAACAAATGAGTAGGAGTGAAGACGCATGAAAGTAATTTTCACACAAGACGTTAAAGGTAAAGGTAAAAAAGGCGAAATTAAAGATGTACCAGTAGGTTATGCAAATAACTTTTTAATTAAAAATAACTATGCTGTTGAAGCAACTCCAGGTAATTTAAAACAATTAGAACAACAAAATAAACGTGCTGAAGCGGACAGACAAAAAGAAATCGATGACGCTAAAGCATTAAAAGCTAAATTAGAAGAAATCGAAGTTGAAGTAAGTGCTAAAACTGGTGAAGGTGGCAAATTGTTTGGTTCTGTAAGTACGAAACAAATTGCTGAAGCACTTAAAACACAACATGATATTAAAATTGATAAGCGTAAAATGGATTTACCTCAAGGTATCCATGCATTAGGTTATACAAATGTACCTGTTAAATTAGATAAAGAAGTTGAAGGCACAATCCGTGTTCATACAGTAGAGAAATAAGTTTTCCTTTCCTAGCGGAAAGAAATTTTGTTGGTTGGCTTTTAACTACGCTTAAGTTGATACGCTTTCCAGGGTACAGTTTTAGCCAGAATTACCTCACAGATAAATCTGTGGGTAATTCTAAGGTCTTCAACTTGTACTGTTCCCTCGGGAGTCTTTCAACTACGCTTCGTTAGCCAATCACAAAATTTCTCTTTTTCTAAAAAGAATTTACTATTTTATCTTAAGTGGAATGCTTCAAAATCGTAATTTTAAAAATAAAGTTATTATTTAACTTGAAAAAGTAAAACAAGTTTTTAATTTTAATTGCTAATTATAATAATTTGGGAAGATAAGTAACTCAAACAAATAATTCTAAGATAAATAACGCAGCGTAGTTGTGAGACTCCTAGTGGAAAAGAAAGCGGGAGTGGGACAGAATTCTTTTAAATTCGTCGTAACCCCAACTTGCTTAGCTTGTAAAATCACTTTCGTGATTTTTTGTGTTGGGGCCCCGCCCACCCCTGCAAAGGTGACTAGAACTGAGAAAAGCTTGATTTAAGCGCCTTCTCAGTTCAGTCAACTACTGCGAATTTGCTAAATAGCATTATTATATTATTTATGTCCCAGACTCTTTCCCACAGGAAAGCGAAACAACTTAAGCAAGTGACCATTTATCTTAGAATTAAAATTTAATTGAACAATGTTGCACTGCGTTTGAGAAACTTTAGATGGATTAGATTTAGAGGTGTATGAATCAATGGATAATATGTATGAGCAAAAACAAATGCCACATAACAATGAAGCTGAACAATCTGTCTTAGGTGCAATTATTTTAGATCCACAATTGATTAATTCGACTCAGGAAGTGCTTCTTCCTGAGTCCTTTTATAGAGGTGCCCACCAACACATCTTCAGAGCGATGATGAATCTGAATGAAGATGGTGATGAAATTGATGTCGTAACGTTAATGGATCAATTAACTAAAGAAGGTACATTAAGTGAGGCTGGTGGTCCTCAATATTTAGCGGAACTCTCAAATAATGTACCAACGACACGTAATATTCAGTACTACACAAATATCGTTTCAAATCATGCATTGAAGCGCAGATTAATTCAAACTGCGGATAGCATTGCAAATGATGGTTATGATAATGAACTCGAATTAGATGCGATTTTAAGTGATGCAGAGCGACGCATTCTTGAACTATCATCTAATCGACAAAGTGATGGATTTAAGGATATTAGAGATGTATTAGGGCAAGTTTATGAAACAGCTGAAGAACTCGATCAAAATAGTGGTCAAACACCTGGTATCCCTACCGGTTATCGCGATTTAGATCAAATGACAGCTGGGTTCAACCGAAATGATTTAATTATTTTAGCAGCCCGTCCTTCAGTAGGTAAGACTGCCTTCGCTCTTAATATTGCGCAAAAGGTAGCGACACATGAAGGTAATTATACTGTTGGTATTTTCTCACTCGAGATGGGGGCAGACCAATTAGCAACACGTATGATTTGTAGTTCTGGTAATGTGGACTCTAACCGATTACGTACAGGTACGATGACAGAAGAAGACTGGAATCGATTTACAATTGCAGTCGGTAAATTATCACGTACCAAAATTTTCATCGACGATACACCTGGTATTCGAATTACAGACTTACGTTCTAAATGCCGTCGTTTAAAACAAGAGCACGGTTTAGATATGATTGTGATTGACTACTTACAGTTAATTCAAGGTAGTGGTTCTCGTGCTTCTGATAACAGACAACAAGAAGTATCTGAGATTTCACGTACATTAAAAGCGATTGCGCGTGAATTAGAATGTCCTGTTATCGCACTAAGTCAGTTATCTCGTGGTGTGGAACAACGTCAAGATAAACGGCCAATGATGAGTGATATTCGTGAATCTGGTTCTATCGAGCAAGATGCTGATATCGTTGCCTTCTTATATCGTGATGATTATTATAATCGTGGCGAGGGTGAGGATGATGACGCAGGTTTCGAACCACAATCAAATGATGAAAATGGCGAAATTGAAATCATTATCGCTAAACAACGTAATGGTCCGACAGGGACTGTGAAGCTACACTTTATGAAACAATATAATAAATTTACAGACATTGATTATGCACATGCAGACATGTCATAAAAATATTTTTTACCGTACATTCAAAGTTATGAAAAATTAAATGTACGGTTTTTATTTTGTTTTGGCAATGATTTTTAAGCCTAAGTATGTATAATGATTTTTGGTAAAAAGAACTTTAATACGCTTGATATCAACGTTTTAAAAGATTTATTGAATAGAATAATATTTAAGTAATGATGTGATATGTCATAAATTTAATGTTCGATTTTTATTTGCATTATAAGGTTCGTATTGATAGAATACTTAATGGTTAATTGAGAAAACTTTGGAGGTGCTCACATGTCATCAATCGTAGTTGTTGGGACACAATGGGGAGACGAAGGTAAAGGTAAAATTACAGATTTCTTAGCGGAACAAGCAGATGTTATTGCGCGCTTTTCAGGAGGTAATAACGCAGGTCATACGATTCAATTTGGTGGAGAAACTTATAAGTTACATTTAGTACCATCAGGCATTTTTTACAAAGATAAATTAGCAGTGATTGGTAATGGTGTTGTTGTAGATCCAGTTGCATTATTAAAAGAGTTAGACGCTTTAAATGAACGTGGTGTATCTACTTCAAACTTACGTATTTCTAACCGTGCGCAAGTCATTCTTCCATATCACTTAGCACAAGATGAATATGAAGAACGTCGTCGTGGCGATAATAAAATCGGTACGACTAAAAAAGGTATCGGACCAGCTTATGTTGATAAAGCACAACGTATTGGTATCCGCATGGCTGATTTATTAGAAAAAGAAACATTCGAAAGACGTTTAAAAGAAAACATTGAAGTTAAAAATGCATATTTCAAAGGTATGTTTAATGAAACTTGCCCACGTTTCGATGAAATCTTTGATGAATACTATGCTGCAGGTCAACGTCTAAAAGAATTTGTTACGGATACTTCTAAAATCTTAGACGATGCATTTGTAGCTGAAGAAAAAGTTTTATTTGAAGGTGCACAAGGTGTCATGTTAGATATTGACCACGGTACATATCCTTTCGTAACTTCAAGTAACCCTGTTGCAGGTAACGTAACAGTTGGTACAGGTGTAGGCCCAACTTTCGTATCTAAAGTGATTGGTGTATGTAAAGCATATACTTCTCGTGTAGGTGACGGTCCATTCCCTACAGAATTATTTGATGAAGATGGACATCATATTAGAGAGGTTGGTCGTGAATACGGTACAACAACAGGACGTCCACGTCGTGTAGGTTGGTTTGACTCAGTTGTCTTACGTCACTCTCGTCGTGTTAGCGGTATTACAGACTTATCTATTAACTCTATCGACGTGCTTACAGGTCTTGATACAGTGAAGATTTGTACTGCATATGAATTAGATGGAGAAGAAATTACAGAATATCCAGCTAACCTTGATCAATTACGTCGTTGTAAACCAATCTTTGAAGAATTACCAGGATGGAAAGAAGATATCACTGGTTGCCGTACATTGGAAGAATTACCAGATAATGCACGTAAATACTTAGAACGCATTTCTGAATTATGTAATGTACGTATTTCAATCTTCTCAGTAGGTCCAGACCGTGACCAAACAAATTTATTAGAACAATTATGGTAGAAAAAGGTGTGAAGAAAAGCGGTTAGGTCGCGAGCAATAACGAGCTATGAGCGAAAATCGTTCTGTGATTTTAGCGATTAGCGTATTATTGTCGAACGACCTGCTTTTCGTAACCCGATTATCAAAACAAGGTGCGAAAGTGAGCGCTTAGGTTGTGAGCAGAATCGAAAAGTGAGCAAAACTGTTTCTCAAGTTTTGTCGAGCTTTGAGAATTTCTGCCGAGAAACCTGCTCACTGAAACCCGATTATCAAAA
>NZ_JAESLA010000021.1:44036-85943 GCF_017892405.1 Staphylococcus sp. GDY8P85P
CAATCTGCTCACTGAAACCCGATTATCAAAACAAGGTGTGGAAGTGAGCGTTTAGGTTGTGAGCAATTACTAGCGTTAAGCAAAAACTGTTCTTTAGTTTTAGCGCGATGCGTATAATTGTTGAGCAATCTGCTCACTGAAACCCGTTCATCATTCCGGAAATACCATTTATTTTTGTAGGCATTGATTCGTTCAGTGCCTATTTTTTTATACAAATATGAGTGTGAAAAGATTATAAAATGGTACATATTTTATCTTAAAACCATTGTTACAATAATGCTTTTCTAAAAATTAAGGGATTTATAAAAAAATATTAAAATTATGTAAAAAATGTCTTGTCTTCAAAATAAAGCCTGTGCTATAATCTATCTTGTGCTTAAGAACGGCTCCTTGGTCAAGCGGTTAAGACACCGCCCTTTCACGGCGGTAACACGGGTTCGAGTCCCGTAGGAGTCACCATTTTTTAGGTCTCGTAGTGTAGCGGTTAACACGCCTGCCTGTCACGCAGGAGATCGCGGGTTCGATTCCCGTCGAGACCGTATTGCTTATCCAAAAGGATAGGCATTTTTTTATGCCTTCATCATGCTATTTATCATATATTATTTTTAATACCTTTTTGAAATCTTTTCCCAAAAAATCAATACAAACTAAATCAAAATATTGTAAGACATTCATTTGCATTACAAATAGATGACGTCGCAACAGAATCTTAATATTAATCATCGGTTTAAAATAGAATGCTTGCTACACAACTATTGAGTCGTATCATCTTTCTGTAATAATCCGTTGAATAGGCGTCACTACGACTTTTGTCCCGTATTCAAAGGGTTCAACTTATTTGTAATATTAAATTAGAGTGGTAAACTTTAAACGAATATTATTCTATAATTTTAAATATGAAAATAGAATTACATGAATATTAATGGTAAATTATATAGTAGATTAATATGCGCTATAAACTTATTAAAACGCATCAAATCACAGTTTAATCTTTACTAATTTATAAGAATGAATATTGAAATATAGAACTATAATTTGAGAAATGAGGTTTATAGATATGGCAAGAAAAGTAGTTGTTGTCGATGACGAAAAGCCAATTGCGGACATCTTAGAATTTAATTTGAAAAAAGAAGGTTATGATGTTTACTGTGCCTATGATGGTAATGATGCAGTAGATTTAATATATGAAGAAGAACCAGATATCGTATTATTAGACATCATGTTACCTGGTCGTGACGGTATGGAAGTGTGCCGTGAAGTACGTAAGAAATTTGAAATGCCTATTATTATGTTAACAGCGAAAGACTCTGAAATCGATAAAGTATTAGGCCTTGAACTGGGTGCAGATGACTATGTTACGAAACCGTTCAGTACACGTGAATTAATCGCACGTGTGAAAGCGAACTTACGTCGTCATTATTCTCAGCCAGCGCAAGAGGTAAGTGGTACGACAAATGAAATTACAATCAAAGATATTGTGATTTATCCAGACGCTTACTCTATTAAGAAGCGCGGGGAAGATATTGAATTGACACACAGAGAGTTTGAACTCTTCCACTATCTTTCTAAACATATGGGTCAAGTGATGACACGTGAACATTTATTACAAACTGTGTGGGGCTATGATTACTTTGGTGACGTGCGTACAGTTGACGTAACGATTCGTCGTTTACGTGAGAAGATTGAAGACGATCCTTCACACCCTGAGTATATTGTGACACGTAGAGGCGTTGGATACTTCCTCCAACAACACGATTAGGAGTTTGCGACTATGAAGTGGCTGAAACAGTTACAATCCCTTCACACCAAGCTCGTTATTGTTTATGTGTTATTGATTATTATTGGAATGCAGATTATCGGTCTGTATTTCACTAATAGTTTAGAAAAAGAACTGACAAATAACTTCATGAAGAATATTAAGCAATATGCGACACAGCTTGAAGTTAATATTGAGCGTATATATAGAGATGATCCATCTAATGCTCAAAAAGAAGTTCAAAGTTTATTAAATGAGTATGCCAACCGTCAAGAAATTGAAGAAATTCGTTTTATTGACAAAGATCAAATCATAATGGCTACAGCGAAGATATCATCGCATAACATGATCAATCAAAAGGTAAATGATAACTCCGTTCAAAAAGCCTTATCGCTAGGTGAATCTAATAGTCATAATGTCTTAAAAGACTATGGCAGCGGTAAAGAACGAATTTGGATTTACAATTTGCCAGTCAAAAATGGCAATGAGACGATTGGTAATATTTACATAGAATCGAATATCAATGATGTCTATAATCAGTTGAACAACATCAATCAAATCTTCATTATTGGTACTGCGATTTCCCTATTCATTACAGTGATACTTGGTTTCTTTATCGCAAGGACGATTACAAGGCCGATTACGGATATGCGTAATCAGACGGTAGAGATGTCTAAAGGTAATTACACACAACGCGTTAAGATATATGGTAATGACGAAATCGGTGAATTAGCTTTAGCCTTCAATAACCTATCTAAGCGTGTTCAAGAAGCACAAGCGAATACTGAGAGTGAGAAACGTCGATTAGACTCAGTTATCACACATATGAGTGACGGTATTATCGCAACAGACCGACGTGGTCGTGTGCGTATCGTCAATGATATGGCCATCAAAATGCTAGGTATGGCTAAAGAAGATTTAATTGGCTACTATATGCTTAGTGTATTGAATTTAGAAGATGAGTTCTCATTGGATGAAATTCAAGAGAATAATGATAGTTTCTTACTAGATATGAATGAAGATGAAGGGATTATCGCACGTGTGAATTTCAGTACAATTGTTCAAGAAACTGGATTTGTGACGGGTTACATAGCGGTATTACATGATGTTACTGAGCAACAACAAGTTGAACGTGAACGTCGTGAATTCGTTGCAAACGTATCACACGAATTGCGTACACCTTTAACATCTATGAACAGTTATATAGAGGCACTTGAAGAAGGTGCTTGGAAAGATGACAATTTAGCACCATCATTCTTATCCGTTACACGTGAAGAGACAGAACGAATGATTCGTCTTGTTAATGATTTACTTCAATTATCGAAAATGGATAACGAATCTGAACAAATTACGAAAGAAATTGTCGACTTTAACATGTTCATCAATAAGATTATTAATCGTCATGAAATGGCAGCCAAGGACACGACATTTGTACGTGAAATTCCATCTGAAACGATCTTCACAGAAATCGATCCAGATAAGATGACGCAAGTGTTTGATAACGTCATTACGAATGCGATGAAATACTCTCGTGGTGAAAAACGCGTCGAGTTCCACGTGAAACAGAATGCGTTATATAATCGTATGACGATTCGTATTAAAGATAATGGTATCGGTATCCCGATTAACAAAGTGGATAAAATCTTTGATCGTTTCTATCGTGTAGACAAAGCGCGTACACGTAAAATGGGTGGTACTGGTTTAGGACTAGCCATTTCGAAAGAGATTGTAGAAGCACACAATGGACGTATTTGGGCAAACAGTGTTGAAGGACAAGGTACATCGATATTTATTACACTTCCATGTGAAGTTATAGACGACGGTGATTGGGATGAAGAGTAAAGAACATATTAAATCGATTATTCTTTTCCTATTAGTCATGATGAGTGTGGTACTAACGTTTATGGTATGGAATTTCTCGCCAGACTTGAATAACATCGATAGTACAGATAGTAAAAAGAGCAATACTAAGACAATCGGTAAGCCAATGTCTGCCAATATCGAAAATGTCATAGCGCCGTATCAAATTGTAGAAGTTAAAGGCGATAAAGTGAAAGGTTTGGCACCTTCTCGAGCGCAGTTGTCTCAAGTCATAGGTACATTGAAAAATCACGAAGTCAGTAAAGTGGAACACATTCAACGAGATTATAATTTAAATATCCCAATGTTAAATGACCACCACTTTACTGTACTGGATTTCACTTATGATATGCCTTTAACAACGTATTTAGGCCAAGTGTTAAATTCATCAGCGAAAGTACCAAAAAATTTCAAATTTAATCGAATCATCGTTAGCCAAAACTCTAAAGGTAATTTAGAATTGTTTGCGATTAGCGAAGACCGTCATGAAGTTATGAAAGTAACGATGACTGCAAAGGCAAATCACTTTATTAAAGTGATGGATCATTTAAATAATGAAATGCAGAAATATTCAGAAGTGATTACGAATAAAGATACGATTGATAAAGCGACGCATATATTCGCACCAAGTCATCCGAAAGATATGCGTTCATACCGTATGGTTTATGATACGATTCCAGTCGAAACCATGAATGCGATTTTATTTGACGATTCAGTGATTATCCGAAGCGGTAAGAGTGGTTCGACGACGTATAATAACAACACTGGTGTAGCGAACTATAATGATGAAAGCAAAAAATATCATTATAAAAATTTATCTGAAGATGAATCGAGTTCGAGTGATATGGACTCAACCATTCCAAGCACATTTGAATATATTAATGGGCATGGTGGCTTCTTTAACGATGATTTCCGTCTGTTCAATACAGATAATTCATCCGGTGAATTAACGTATCAACTCTTCCTCAATGGCTATCCAACATTTAATGATCAACAATTAAATGATATTGAAGTGACTTGGGGAGACAAAGGTATTTATGATTATAAACGCGCTTTATTACGTTCTAGTGTACCTCTAGAGGGTGAAACGAAGTCACTGGATAGCGTTGAAAGTGTGCGTTCTTCATTGGCAAATAATCATAACCTAGATTTTGAAAAGGTTACGAATATGGTCATTGGCTATAAAGAGGATGATCGACCTGATAAAGATGATATAGAAGTGCAACGTAATAGTGAGCTTGTGCCAACGTGGTATATTCAATACGATGGCGATTGGTATGCTTATAAGGATGGGAGGCTTGAATAAATGAATTGGAAACGAACGAAGACATTGTTTATTTTCGTATTTATTCTAGTCAATATCCTGCTTGTATTGATATACGTGAATAAGGTTACGAAGTCTCAAATCAATGAATCTGAAAGTGATAATGAAGTTAAATTTCAACAAGAAGAAATTAAAATTTCGAATGATCTGCTAAATAAAGATGTGAGTGGTACGAAGATGCAGATGATTACAGCTAAGTCTAAAGACTTTAAGAGTTATGCGAAAGGTAAGTCCTCATTAGAAACGGAGGATTCAGGTAATACGTTAACAGGTGAAATCGATAGTACGGTTAATGTGAGTGATAGTAATTTAAGTGATTTAAAAGACTATATCATGAGCAACATTTACAATGGTAAGATGTATCAACTTGGCGATGTTTCATCTAATGCTGTGACATACGAGCAAACGTATGAAGGTTATCCTTTGATGAATAATAACAAAGCACGTTTACGTTTTAATGTAAATGATGGTAAAGCGACAAGTTATGAGCAATCTGCAATGAATAAGATTGAACCTGCGAAGAGTGATAATAATCCTAAGAAACAGGTCATCACACCACGTAAAGCGATTGAAACGTTATACTTTAACCGTTACTTAAAATCAGGCGATGAAGTGTTGGATGCACGATTAGGATATTATTCTGTTGTGAGAGAAACGAACGTGCAGTTGTTGCAAGCCAACTGGGAAATTAAAGTGAAACATAAAGGTAAGGAAGACGTGAAGACCTATTATGTTGAAGCGACATCATCAAATCCAAAAGTGATTGATAACTAGGGAGCAGGGTTGTAAAGAAATTCTTAGATGAATATTTACTCATTCTGTTGTGATGCTTGCCTAGGGGGATGGGTCGAGCCGCGGTCTCGACACTCATCCTACTCCCTCAGGCGTCACACAACGTCATTCGTAGTTCATCTTTAGAATTTCTTACATAAGTGTGCTAGCACTTATGTTCATTAATAATAAACATAGGAGTCTCCGCAACTATGTTTCGTTATCTATCTTAGAACTGCGTATGTAAGTGTGTGAATGGTTATTTTCAATAGATTACCCTTCTCTGTTCTTAATTAGAAAGAAATGGTATTTGGTGTGTGAAGTTTAGTGAGTGTGTGGGGCTACGATGGTCTCATGCACTTATTTTATTTATATGTGTGAGTGTTGTACATAAACAAGGGATTGGAACTTTAATTTTTGTATTGGTATAGTATAATATAAAGGTATTTTAGAGGACTAGAATGTTTCGAATGATATGGTTTGTTCGAAACTTCATTTTTTTAATTAAAGAGTGCAGAATATAAGGAATTAGACTGAAGGCACTCTAAACATAATGTAAGTTGTCGGAAGTAGAAAGGATGAGCCGCTTGATACGTATGAGTGTATTGGCGAGTGGTAGTACAGGGAATGCCACTTATGTTGAAAGTGATAAAGGCAGTCTATTAGTAGATGTTGGACTCACTGGCAAGAAGATGGAAGCGTTATTTAGTCAAATTGATAGAAATATAAAAGATTTAAACGGCATTCTAGTTACTCATGAACATAGTGACCATATTAAAGGTTTGGGTGTACTTGCGCGTAAATATGGTTTACCGATTTATGCGAATGAAAATACTTGGAAAGCAATAGAGAAGAAGGATAGTAAAATTCCAATGGATCAAAAATTCATTTTTAATCCGTATGAAACAAAATCAATTGCAGGTTTTGATATTGAATCATTTAATGTATCGCATGATGCGATTGATCCACAGTTTTACATTTTCCATAACAATTATAAGAAGTTTACTATAATCACAGATACAGGCTATGTTTCAGATAGAATGAAAGGTATGATTCAAGGTAGTGATGCTTTTATGTTCGAGAGTAATCATGATGTGGATATGTTACGTATGTGCCGCTATCCTTGGAAGACGAAGCAACGTATTTTAAGTGATATGGGGCATGTGTCTAATGAAGATGCAGGACTAGCGATGACGGACGTGATTACAGGTAATACGAAACGTATCTACCTTTCACACTTATCACAGGATAACAATATGAAAGATTTAGCACGTATGAGCGTTGGACAAGTATTAAATGAACATGATATAGACACTGAAAAAGAAGTGCTATTATGTGATACAGATAAAGCCCAAGCTACACCGATATATACATTGTAATTATTTAGACGAACGACCTACTTATAAACTTAGTATTTGTAAGTAGGTCGTTTTTTATGTATTGAGTTAATTATCTAATAATTTGGACTATACATGATTATTCAAAATGAACCTTATTATAACAAGATTTAGCTTAAATCTGTGAATAAATATTTAAGACTTACTTAAAGTTATCCCCAAAATGAGGGTGAGTTATCCACTTTTGTGTATAATACACACAGAAATACTCACATTATTCACAGACTTATCCACATATATACAAGGATAATCTCACGAAATGGGGATATTTTAAAAGATTTTCCCGTAATTCGTATACATTACTGTTATAATTAGAGGGAATTCTGTTAACAAGTTGATAACTTGTGGATAAGTAGGATAACTATTAACATCTATGGAGGATTTTATGAAGATAACAATCTTAGCTGTGGGTAAATTAAAAGAAAAATATTGGAAACAGGCTATATCAGAATATGAAAAAAGATTAGGTGCTTATTCCAAAATTGAAATTATTGAAGTACCTGATGAAAAAGCACCTGAAAATATGAGTGATAAAGAAATAGAACAAGTGAAAGAAAAAGAAGGCCAACGCTTATTAGCTAAAATAAAACCACAAGCCACAGTCATTACTTTAGAAATACAAGGTAAAATGTTGTCCTCAGAAGGTTTATCTGAGGAAATGCAACGACGCATGACACAAGGACAAAGTGATTTCGTCTTTGTGATTGGCGGATCAAACGGATTACATGAAGACGTCTTAAAACGCAGCAACTACACACTTTCATTCAGTAAAATGACATTTCCACATCAAATGATGCGCGTCGTCTTAATCGAACAAGTATACAGAGCATTTAAGATCATGCGAGGCGAAGCGTATCATAAATGATGCGGTTTATTTTCCCAATCCTAATTTGATATAATTAATTTACAATGAAACTATGATTAAAGTAATTCTATTAAAAAGGAAAAAATGTTGCTAAACTGAAAATAATCATGAACATGGTGAAATTTGAGTAATTAAATCATTAAAATAAAACATGAGGAGTGTTTCTCTATATGTTAAAGAAAATTTATGAAGAAAATGAACAAATTAAGGCAAATAGCGAAGAAATTAAAAAGCTAAAGTTATATTTCCCACAATACTTTGATAAAGATGGTAACTTTAAGATTGATACATTTAAGTCTATGTTACAAGAAGATGAGGTTGATTTTACAAAAGAAGGATATGAGTTAGATTTTTTAGGTAAATCATATGCACGTTATGAAGCTTCATTAGCAACTGAAACAGTTATTACACCTGATACAGAACATAATAACTTTGAAATAAATAAAAATAGTGAGAATTTATACATTGTTGGAGATAATATTGATGCGCTCAAGCATTTATTAAAGTCATATGCAAGCAAGATTAAGTGTATTTATATAGATCCACCATACAATACGGGTAATGATGGTTTTGTTTATCCAGACACATTTAGGTTCAGCGTTGACGAACTAACACAAAAATTAGGTATTGAAGAGGAAGAAGCAAAGCGTATTCTTGATTTAAACGGAAAAAGTACCCACTCTGCATGGATGACGTTTATGTATCCTCGATTAATGCTAGCTAGAGATTTAATTACAGATGACGGATTTATTTTTATTTCAATTGATGATAATGAACAAGCAAATTTGAAAATACTTTGTGATGAAATTTTTGGTGAAGAAAACTTTGTTAGTACTCTTTCAATTGAAAATAATCCAAAAGGGCGAAAAAACTCTGATCATGTTTCAGTAAGCTCAGAGTATATTCATATTTATTCTAAGTCTTTTAATCTCTCTCATTTTAAAGAAACAATTCCGAAGAATGCATCAGATATGACGCTAGACGAAAATGGAAGATATGTACATAATAGTGGAAAAAGAGTTTTGGTTGGTGAAAACTCATTTAATGATGATGTAAAAGACATAGAATCTAAAAAAAATTATTCAGTTTATTATAATAAAGAAAAGAATGAAATGTTATTAAAAAAAGAGTCTCTTTCAGAGATTGACGAAAATCTAATTTCCCAAGGATATACTAACTATAAATCGTACTACAAGGGTAACTTAAAGGAAAATACATACACTAGTAAAACTCTTGAAGAAATGTTTGAGAAACAACAACTTGATTTTCAGGACGGAAAAATTTACGAAAAAAATTATAAAGATACAATAAGGATTAAGAGTCAAATTTCAAATAAAAAATACAAAGCTATAGTTAATGGCGAAGAAAAAATGTTTAATATAGAACTAACTACGACAGGTGCAGGTAATCATTTGAAAAGATTGTTTAAATCTGAAAAACCTTACTTTTCAGCACCAAAGAATGTGGGTTTAATTAAAGAAATTATTAAGTTGATTGATGATTCTGATTTTTATGTTTTAGATTTTTTCTCTGGTTCTGCTACAACATCAGAAGCTGTTATGCAGTTGAATTCAGAGGATAATGCAGATAGAAAATTTATCTTAGTTCAGTTACCAGAGATTATTCAAGAAAAAGAATTAGCATATAAAGCTGGTTACAGAACACTAGATGAGATTGGGCGAGAGAGAATTATGCTGGCTGCTAAAAAAATAAGAGTAGAAACTGAAGCGGATATTGATTATGGTGTAAAGCTTTATCGATTGAATAAACCGAGTGAAAATACAATGAATGATATCGTCGATTTTGATCCGCATAACATAGAGCTAATTTCTCAAGACTTTATTACACCGTTTGAATTTAATGGTGAAAAAGGTGAAACAACTATTTTAACAACATGGTTAAATCAAGATGGATATGGTCTTATTGCTAAACCAGTGGATTATTTATTACATACATACATAGCTAAACGATATCAGAATAGCATCTATATCGTAAAACCGGGACTTTCTTCTGAAGATGTAATGGAATTAGTTAGAATCCTGGAAATGAATGAGTTACAGATTAATCGTATAGTAGTTTATGCATATTCTCTAGATTTTAATGTAATTCATGAATTAAAGACAAATTTAGCTAACTTGAAAAATAATCAATCAGTCTTATTGATTGAGAGGTATTAATATGGTTATTAAATTAGAAAAAAACTTGCCACACCAATTAAGTGCTATAAAGGCAGTCAATACCGTGTTTGAGGATGTTGATATGTTGACTGAGAATCCTGTTCATCAAAATCCGCTTATCGATTTGAGCAATCCCAAAATAAAAAGCAATATAAGTTCTATTTGGGAAGGACAAGTTGATGGATTGGAACCAATTCCTCATGCATTAAGACGAAGTATTGATGATGGTATTTTGGGATTAGATATTAAAATGGAGACTGGTACGGGAAAGACATATGTTTATACGCGTATGATGTATGAACTAAATAAACTAGGTTTTAATAAATTTATTCTTTTAGTTCCTTCCACACCGATTCGGGAAGGTACTCAAAAGTTCATTGAGGCAGACTATTCAAAGCGTGAGTTTTCTGATTTATACCCAGGACGCCAGATTGTTTTGAGCGTGTTGACTTCACAAAAGAAAGCAAAAGGACGTAAGATGTTTCCAACAGCTATTTCTGAGTTTGCTAGAGGGACACGTTTAGATCAGAGTAGGATACACACACTACTGATGACAGATTCGATGCTATTATCAAAAGCAACAATGGCTAAGGATGATTATGATCAAACATTACTAGGTACCTATACGCAACCTTACCAAACATTACGTGATACTCGTCCAATAGTTATAATTGATGAGCCACATCGGTTTAAGCGAGAGAATAAAGCATATGAAGCTATCGTTGAGGAACTACAGCCACAGATGATAATTCGCTTTGGTGCAACATTCCCTAATATTGATAAATCAGATGAGGTAGATTATAACAATCTAATTTATAATTTAGGAGCTTCACAGTCTTTTAATGCTAACTTAGTAAAAGGAGTGGCAACGCAAACTTTAGAAAACATAAATGAAGATGGTGAACGTTTAAAATTAATGAAATATACAATGAAACCTAAAGAGGTTCATTTCAGAAATGAAAAAACAAAAAAAAATTATGTTTTAACTGTAGGTGATGACCTAGGAGAAATTCACTCAGGTTTTTCGGGAATTAAAATTGAATCTCTAAGTCGCTCTGAAACTACATCTGCGAGTAAAGGAGTAACTATAACAAATGGACTTGTTATAAATGAAACAGACATCATCCATGAATCAACCTTTTCATCAACCTATCAAGAATTAATGATGAGACAAGCGGTGCGCAATCATCTTCGAATTGAACATGAAAATTTTATGAGAACAAATAAGATTAAAACGCTAAGTTTGTTCTTCATCGACAGTATTTACTCTTATAGAGGATCCAATGATACAAAGGGTCCTTTAAGAGTAAAATTTGAGGAAATACTCGCTGAAGAAACAACAAAATTAATAAATGAATACGAAGATTTGAAGGAATTAAATACTCTTCAATATGAATACCTTGATTTTCTAAAGGATAGTTTAAAAGATATTGATTTTAGTTCAGGTGGTTATTTTGCTGAGGATAACTCTATAAAGGATGAAGATATCAAAAAAGAAGTTGATCAAATCTTGAGAGACAAAGACAGTCTTTTGGCTTTCAAAGGTGAAAATGGTAAATGGAACACACGTCGATTTATTTTTTCTAAATGGACTCTACGTGAAGGTTGGGATAATCCAAATGTGTTTCAAATTGCTAAATTACGTTCATCGGGGAGTGATATATCTAAGCTGCAAGAGGTTGGGCGCGGATTAAGGTTACCTGTTGATGAATATGGACAGCGCATCTCTGATGAACAATTTTATTTGACTTATCTGATAGACTTTTCAGAAATTGATTTTGCAAAACGTTTAACGAATGAAATTAATGCTGAAGTTAGTCAATTGACACATATCAGAGACTTGATTTCAAAAGCAGCAGAAGATAGAAAAATGGAAGAAAAAGCACTCTTTATTGAATTGCTTCAAAAAGATTTAATCACTATGGACTATGAAATTGTATATGAAAATAGCGAAACTTTCTTTACAGAGTATCCCGAGTTTAACCGCGGATTGAAACCAGGTAAAGTCATTGAATCAAATAAGGAAAAGAAAACAACTGTTAAAATAATTTCAGAGAACTATAAGAAAATTAAATCTCTATGGAAAGAACTTAATCAGAAATATTATTTGAAATTGGAAAAAGCGAATGATGAACGGTTGTTGTCAGCAATAGAAGAAATACTATCGGATAAGCAAGATTCAATATATGTTAGAGAAAATGTCCATGTTACCGAAGAGCGAACTAAAATAAAAGATGGTGCCATGATTATTAAAGAAGAAATAGTAGATACTTATCTTCAAAATGAAAAGATACCTTATAATGAGTTCCTTATTCGGCTGAATAAAGGGACAGGTTTACCTGTACAATTGATACATCAAGGTTTAGTTAATTATTTTAAAAATAAAGAAATACCTACTTACTATTTTAATCGCACTACGTTAAGTAATTTTATCCAAAAGTTTAAATCTTGGTTCATAGAAGAATATGATGGGCATTATACCTATGAAAGATTGCATATCGATCGTGATGAGACAGCGTTAACAGATTATGAAGGTAAATTGAAAAAAGAAATTGTACAAGGTTCACTGGGACTTTACCGTGCAGAACATATAGTGACACCAGATAGTTTCTTATACGATACAGTGGTATATGATAGTCCAAAGGAATTAGCAACAATAAAAGAAACATCCTCTAATCGATTAAAAGATAAGGTGGTTGTTTTTGGAAAAATACCAAGAAAAAGTATTCAAGTACCTCTATATTTTGGTGGAACAGTCAGTCCAGATTTTATGTACGTTTTAGAAGATAATGAAGAAGAGTATCGAGTAGGCTTTATTGTAGAAACTAAGGATGTTAAAAACCGTGAAGGTCTACGTGGCGAAGAGAAAAATCGTATTCGTTCAGCACAATCATTTTTTGAAACAATGAAAGCCGAGGGAATGAATGTAGAGTTTAAAGCTCAATTGCAGAATGATGAAATTATTGAGATGATTGAACAGCTATTTGTTTAATGATTACTTTAAGAAATTGATTTGAAAAATTAAAAAAAATAGAAAAGTCCTTGTTTATCTAAAAAATAAGTTTAGGGCTTTTCTTTTTATAGTTATTATCAGTTATATATCGAGGAGTGGAGTGAAACCATGAAATATAAATTGATAAGAATAGACAATAAATTGTATACATCAATAAAAACGAAAAATAAAAATGTGGATAAAACATACATACCATCTGCTTATTTAGAAGCGATAAACAAACAAAAAAGATTTATTAATAATAGCGTTAATGTTTTAAATAAAATTCACATACCAAATTTTAATGTTAGTAGTAGTGTAACAATGAATTTAGAAACATTTAAAATACCTAAAATGAACTTTGTAACGCTAAATGACCTTATCACTGAAACAGTTGCCAAAGTTAATAAGATATTGAATGATAGTATAAAAGTGAAAATAAATCTTATTAATAATATTACCGCAAGTGTTGATCTTGATAAGATAAGAGAAACAGTTAGACAAATAACTGAAAGCTTAAGACAATTCATTGAATATTGCGAGCAGTATAAAATGAGTATGTCTTTAGAATATTTTTCTGATTACTATGATATCTATCTTGAAAAAAATAAAATTACAGATGAAGATATTTATGTAACTTTCAAAAAACATTTTGTCACTATTAAAGAAAATCTAATTGAAAATGATTTTTATCATATTAAAAATTCATATATTAAACGAATTTTAAATAATTTTGAAAATAAGCGGTATACTGAAGTAGCTATGTTATCCTTGTCGGTAATTGATTATCTGACCATATATAGAGCATGCAATGAAAAAAGAGAACCTAAGTACAAAAGTATAAATAACGTTTTGAATAAGCAAGTCCGTGATAATGAATCGGGTATAGAGGAAATTATTACACAATATACCGTGCAGCTGATTAAAAGTTATTATAGCAGTGATAACGACTTAGAAGATCCAAAATATATAAACAGAAATAGATTAATGCATGGCATAATGGATATTGAAACTATTAAAAAATTAGATTGTATAAAATTAATATATTTACTAGATGTTTTATCTTCTATGAATGTTCATTTTGTAGAATAATAAATATTCAAATTTATAATCAGTGATATTAGAATAAATAAACCGCCTTTCATTATATAGGCGGTTAAAAAATTTCAATTAAATCATCTGAAAATAGGATTTGAAATAGTGCTATGTAACGTCTCCCTGTTAAAACAGTAATAGCGCCAATCACTTTAAATACAAGGATTACCACCATGTAGTAGATACGTCGTTTTAAGAACTCTAATTCAACAAATAAAAGTACTAAAAATAATGAAAACAGCGATTGGAATGAAGATGAACAAAGAAAGCTTTAATAGCATCTAGATATCTCAATTCCTTAAGAAAAGGTGAAAATGCTCTAGAGTTAGCTACGGTGTTAAAAGATAATCTGGGGTTGAAGGGGCAATATGAATATCAAGTATTTTAACTACCTAATTATATAGAAGATGCAATTCAATGGGTGCGTGAATAACATGAATATTAATGCTCAAGAAAAATTGAAGAAGATTTTAAAGTACAAGCAGGTGCAAGGAAAACTGAATCTTTAGTTAATCATATCAAAAACGTAATACAAACTTCTGAAAATCTTCAACGCACGAGAAAGATTGCCTGTATTACATATACTAATATAGCTGTTGAGACAGTTTTAAAAGATTAGGAAAAAGCGTGTCAAATAGAGTAGACGTATCTACAATACATAGTTTTTTGTATAGAAATGTAGTTAAACCGTATTGTTACTTTTTACCACAAGAATATGAAGTTTGTATACAAAAGCTAAAAGGTCATAATGATTCAGTGGTAAATAGAAAATACGTGACTGAATGGTTAGAAGACGTGGATTTTGAAAAATAAAACATCCTAATAGTAAAAATCAACTTTTAAGATTTACTACTCAAAATAAAGCTTTGCAAAATTGGCTATTATCAATGAGACTCTCTTATAAAATATTGATATTTTATTCTTTTCATATGTACTAATTAGAGATTACTCATTTATCCTCACTGTTTTAAGTGATAAATATACTTATTTTTTATTGATGAATTTACTAGCTAGGAATACAAAATATAAGGATGCTCTGAAAACAACAAAAAGAAATATTAGTGAAAAAAGTATATATACCCCAAATTAACTGGTAGTATAATAAATATATTAGCCTTCATCCATAATCGAAGAATATTGTTGGCATTGTTATTAAAATAATAATTTAAAAAATAAAAAATAAATTCATGAGCATCCCTCACCGCAAAGTGAAGGATGCTCTGTTTTCACTATAATTAGTATTTAGTATAATGTTCACTTTGATAGGTGATAGTTAATAATTGTCTGTAAATCATTGTTAAGTACGGTTGCTATAGAGTCATCATTCATAAAATCATCATAGATGTTATCCAATATTTCTTCATCTTCAATTGCTGCGAAATGATGTACTAGCCCTTTTACAATTGAAATATAATTTTGCGATGCTAAGCAACTAGCAACCGTTCGCCAGTCTGACTGTATGGTTTCATGGTTCATAGATAATCCTCCTTTTATTTCAATGTCCATTTTTGACGCGCTTTAGGATTGAGTGGATGCATGATTTCATTTGTTGCTGGGTTTATAAGCTTTTTAATTTTTTTTTATGAGGCTTCAACATTTCCATTACTTGTTCGACACGTTCAACGACAACTGGACGCTTCGCATAAGCACCATAAGCTAGAATGACTGTGTCACTCTCACTAATTGCTTTCATTAAGTGAATGTCTGTGTGCTCATCGTATGGCTCGTTGATATGTTTGAGATTTTCTGGACTTTTAATATTAGAGAATAGATTTACAAGATATACAGCACCGTATCGTTCTGAATTAGCTAATTGGTTGAGGATAAGAACAGTTGTGAGATCGAGTGATAATACACCATCTAAATGAGGGTACATCGTTATCACTGTACAAGCGGGTTTCTTTTCGTCCCATGTTTTCTTGAGTAAGTAGCGGTGTTTTTTATCTCCGCTAAATATGGCTTCTGTGTGTATTGTACTGTTAATTGTATTCATATATCATCATTTCCTTTAGTATTCTTCTGGTAAAAGCATCACATAATAAAAAGCGTCTACGTCATCTTCACGAATGACGTAGACTTTCTTAGGTAATGCATTTTGATTTTTTACATAGTTTGTATAGTGATATTCCAATTTGTATGCGGGTTGTTCTTGTTCATGTGTGACTGACAGTATATTATTATCTTCTTGCAGTTTAAAAATGTGTAGGTAATCTGTATGAGGTTGATTATCCCGTTCTTTTACCATGTTCCAAAATAAGATTTGAAGGTCTAGAGATAGGTGTTCACTAATGCCTCTTGTAATGTATCGATTGATTTTCATACTATTTTCCTCCATTTTGCTTTTCTTTCATGATGTCAATCACTTCGTTAATGACTGTAACAGATATTTGTGCCACTTTGATCCAATTATTCATGGTGATTCCCTCCTTCTTTTAGTAGATGACGTTCATCGATAATCGTATTTTTAGTATCAGTGAGGTAGAGAAAATCCATATCAAAATGATCCAGATAACCAATGCTGATGAGTTGGTTATTGGCGTACATTAGAAATGGATAGATACTTAGCTCATGCAGCTCATCGTTATAGTAGGTATAAGTTTCAAGTGTAAGATGAGCAAGAGGAGAATGCTCTACAAAACGAGTAGGGAGTATATTTTCTGCTGCTTCCTCAAGTGCTTCACATTCCCATGTTTCGTTGTTAGATAGTTGGAATAGACGAGTTATATATTGTTTGAGTTCTTGAGTGATTGTTTCCATATCATTGCCTCCTAGATAGTGTGATAGTGATGTAGTTCATATACATCACTGAGATAATATATATTTGATTTATCATTTATTACGAATCCCGGTGGGAATATGAGAAAATTCCAATCAAAAACCCGGGATAAACGTTGGTGTAACAAGGAAATCCCGGAATCCCACTCATTTTGACTAACAATCAACTCATTATTTATAAGTATTAATAATTGTGCTGGGTCACTATTTCCTTATATATATTATTTATTTATAAAGAATAACGGGATTTTGGGATTGTGCTTGCACAATCCTTCTGCTTCATCGAGTAAGCAAATCCCATTCATTTCCCGGTAAAAAATCATCGTGGGATGTTCTTTAGCAATTTCAATATAAGCATCGTGTAGTTATGAAAAATTTTACGACAATGACTGTTTCATTAGATAAGTGTTATTGAAATTGATAAAGAGAATTCTTAAACTTAGTTAGAAACTTTAAAGAAAGAAAAAACGAAGTGCTTGAGGGCACTTCGTTAATATTACAATTGGTATTATTAATCTTCTTCACTAGAGCCGGTATCATCATCTGAATATACAGGTTTAGGACTACCTACATCTCCGCGGGGATTGTTTGGATTATAACCTATGAATGCTTGTTCATCTTTAGATAAATTATCTAATTTAATATACTTAATATTTTTATTGCAGTTTTCATTGTTCTTCCTCGCTGTCCTCTTCACCATATATTTTTAATCTTCCTTGAGATTCTAATAAATCTGTAGTTACTGTTCGTTCGCTATCTTCAATTTTTCCATCTCCATCTTCATCAAATTGCTCCGGATTTTGAGCTGCTTCATCAAGAGATCTATTTACAGCATCTTGATTAAAATTATTTTTTCCAGGAGGTTCCTCTTGGCCTTCTATTTGCTGAGTAGTGTTATTTTCACTAGTATTATTTGTTTGAGCAGTATTTTGTTCATTGTTACTATTGTTTTGCAGATTATTTTCTTGTGTATTATTGTTCTGAGCGGTATCTTGTTGAGTTGCGTTATTATTTGCAGATTCATCGTCAGAAGAGATGTTACTTTCATTATTGTTCGTTTCTTGTGAATTACTATTTTCATCTTTATCGTTTTTATTTTCTTTTTTATCTTTTTTTGTACTTTGCTGAGTAGTTTTTTGGTCTTCTTTATTTTCATTGTGATTAAAAGACTCTTTAGCAAAATTTACTACAAATAAAGCTAAACCAATAAATACGATTGATAGTATTGCAATTAATAGAATATTAATAATTTTTTTTCATATTTTACTCCTTATTTACTTAGTAGCATTGATAGCATCTGGATTACTTTTTAATTGATCTCTAATATAGTCTGAGTATTCATTACCTTTTTGATATTCAAATCTTCCTTCGACGACTTTTTTATCATCTTCGCTCATATTTTGAGTATAGTAATCCATCAATTCTTTGTTTGACATATCGTCTACGTTAGAAGTACTTTCAGAATTTTCATTTGTAGTGCTGTTTTGTTGATTATTTGTACTAGCTTGTTGTTGAGAGGTATTTGTTTCAATTGACTGATTTTCATTGTTATTAGTAGAAGTAGTGCTATTATCTTGCTCTTCAATACTAGTAGTGGTGCTTTGTTCATTGCTATTATTTTGAGAAGAACTATCTGAAGGTTTGTTATTTTTATCTTTAGACGTTTCATGTTGATGTTTATCAACAATTTTAGTATCACTGTCACTCCACATATCTTTAGCGAAATTAAGAACAAATAAAACTAATCCAATGAAGACGACTGAAAGTATCGCAATTAATAAGATATTAATAATTTTTTTCATTCATTTTTCCCCTTTATTTGTAATATTTAAAATTTAACAAATTAATTTTATCTAATTTTTATAATTGTATCTACTATATTTTTAATTATTTATTATTTCAGTTAACTTTTATACTCACTTCTTTTAATAAATAGTAAGATATAATGTTTGGGACAAAAATAAAGACGAAGTGCTAAGGAGCACTTCGTCAAGTGGATGATTATCAAATAGTTGTTTGATAATCTCATTATTCAGTTTGAGTGTAACGTAAAATTGCTTCTTACAATGCTCATCTTTTCTTATGTCAATGCGATCGATGACTGTTAGATATAGTGATTTCAATTGAGATTTCTCTAATTTGTCTATATCTTTGAATATTGTTTGTAGTATATTGGCAATCATATCAGCATCATAATGTGGAGCTTCCACTTGTTTATCTTGTTCTAGTTGATGGATTTGATTGTTTATTTGATTCAACTCATCTTGATAGCTAAGTATTGTTGGTTTCAACACACTATCTAAGTCAGGTGAGTCTTCGATCGTTTTCGTTAGTGTATGCATTTTGGCTTTGATTTCTTCACATTGTGACTGTTTATAAGCGATGTCATGATTCAAAGAAGAGACATCTATTTGACTTCTTTCATTTACTTTTTCAACCAATTGTTTCATTACCTTTTTACTTTTGATAATCTCCAATATTTGGTTCATAACATATTTTTCCAATATATCTGCTCTAACACTATTGGCTGAACAAACTTTAGAACCTTTGTTTCTAAAATTACTACATGAGTAATATCTGATTCTTTTCTTAGTGCCATCTTTTAATGTATTGGTTGTATTACTTGCCGCCATTGCTGCACCACATTTCGGACATTTTACAATGCCAGTCAGTAGGTTTGTCCCTTTACCATGGACTTGTGGTTTCTTGCGACTCTCCTGGCGTTTAAACTGTACTTTATCCCATAAGTTTCTATCAATAATAGGTGCATGCTTACCGTCAGCGATAATAGGTTCCTCATTGAGTCCTTTTCGTCTCTTATCGCTCCAGTGTCTATACTTCGCAAACTGTATTTTTCCAATGTAAAAAGGGTTTGAGATGATGTAGGTAATGGATGAAATACTAAACGGTTTACCTTTCTTAGTTACATAACCTTTGTGATTTAATGCATTCGCAATCTTACGATAACCATGACCTTTAGCGTATGACTCAAAAATATATTTAACAATATTTGCTTCATGTTGATTGATCATGAGCTCTTTTTTACTGTCAGGTACTTTATCATAGCCTAGAGGCAAATTACCTTGGTAATAACCTTCAATGGCACGTTGTCTTTGACCATTAAACACGTTTTCTACAATAACGTTTCTTTCAAATTCTGCGAAGCTCGCTAAGATTTGGAGCATCAATTTACCTGTGGAGCTCGCAATTTCTATTTTTTCAGTTAGACTAAAAAATTCAACATTAATCTCATACAATTCTTCGACAATATTTAATAAATCTGAGGTATTTCTAGCTAAACGAGTAGTATTATATACCATAATACCATCTAATTTACCTTCTTTAGCATCTTTTAACATACGTTGTAATTCAGGACGTTGTGTTGTTTTACCTGATATACCACGATCGGTATATTCATCAACGACTTCATAACCTTGAAATTGACAATACTCTGTAAGTTGATTTAATTGACCATGAATACTGTAACCATCCGTTTGCATTTCAGTTGATACACGTGCATATAATCCAATACGTTTCTTTTTGAGTTGTTTCATACGACTTCATTCCTTTCAGATATTATTAAGTGTGATTGTTCAACGATATTGAGTGGACTATTTTTAAAGTAGATTCCTTGTAATTGTTTAGTTTGAGTTATGTTGATGCAATCGATAAAAGGTGCTATGGTTTCTAATGTCAATTTATCTTTGATTATATGACGGATTGTTTTGGTAATTTGTTTATGTGAATAATTAGAGTAACGTTCTTCACTTTCAGAGCCAGCAGATAAATGTTTAAACGTCTCGATATCAATTTGATTTTGTGCTAGCTTTTCGATGAGTTGTTCTTGTGTTAGATGTGATTGTCTGTGTTTCATTTGTTGGCGTTTTAGAGCTTTTAGTATTGTCTCATTTAATTTGTCATGAAATGACTGATTGTTACAATATGCTTTACAAGTGTTGAGGACCTCTGTTTCAATCATTTGCGCATTGATACCTTTAAATGGACACGTATGATAAGCTTCATTCATATTTTTAGGACAGACATAGTAACGTAGAGAATGATGTTCTTTTTTTATTGTTAAGTTTGTTAATGTTGATTGACAGTAAGGACATTTAAGTAGCTTCTTTAATTTGTTTTCAGAAATGTGTTGTTTATGATGTTTATTCAAGCGACGTTGCTGTGCTTGTTCAAAGGTATCAATGTCGACAATAGAAGGTACTAAATCATTAAATGTTCCATACTTATTGATGACACGACCGCAATAGTTAGGGTTCAAGAGAATATTTCTAACTTGATAGGGCTTACGTGGAGTAAGCTTAGGATTGTTATCTAAATGTTGGGAAATTTTTTTGTAGCCTAGACCTTGTAAGTACCAGCGATAGACAGCTTTGACTGTATACGCTTCTTCTTCATGTACAACAAAATGACCTTGTCTATAACGATAGCCAAAAGGTGCATGAGTTGTGATTAGCTTACCTTGTTTGGCTTTTTCTCTTATCCCATTTCGTGTCTGTTCACTGATATTGTTTGATTCCATTTCCGCTAGACTCATAAGTATGTTCAAGCGAAAGCAATCAAACTCTTTAGACAAATCAAAATATCCATCGTTAACACTGATGATTGTGACGTGATGCTTTTTACAAATTTCAAAGAATTGTATGGCATTTTTCAAATTACGATGTAGTCGGTTCAAGCGATAGCAACACAATACTTTACATTTTCCGGACGTAATCATTTCTACCATCTTTTGATAACCCGACCGTTTCGTATTTCGACCGCTTCTCTTATCATCATAAAACGTCACATTAGGCCATCCATATTGCTTAGCAGTATTCAAAATGAGAGATTTCTGAGTCGCTAAACTTTGTTGTTTTAGTGTACTTTGACGTACGTAAGCAACGGCTTCTTCCATGTTATACACCTCCATAGAGATAATATATGTTTATGAATGAATTAGAATGAAAGGTCCAACGTGTTAAAAGCACGTTGGACCGCAATGATTAATTATCGTTCTGTAACTCTTCAATAACTAAATCAGCTAGTAATTCAATCAATTCATCCATTTTATCTACTCCTGTACGATTGCATCTTTAAGTTATTAAAAATCAATTAAATCATCATTCTGTTTTTTCCATGATTCAAGCATCTTTTTGTTATCCAAGTTAATTTTAGCTTTAATAGGTTCAGCATCTTTAGTTAGACCAAAAATAGATGCATATTCTGAATCTAGTTTTAAATGGTAAAAGACAAGTGACTGTTTCTTACCATAGTCATCTTTAACTGTTCGTTTTGTCGTAATTCGATCACGGTCAGATTCAATAAAACCTTTATCTCTTAGTGCATTCACGACATTGTTGACATCCTGAAAGTGCTGTTCTTTCAGCATATCTTTAAATACAGTCGCAATGATTTTGACTTCGATATAATCATCTTTTAAGGCAATTAGTCCATAATTCTCAATCATATTCTTTAACGCTGTGTCATCAGAAAACTTACCACGATTTTGTGCTACAAATTGCGTAACGACTTCAATCGCTTTATCTGCCAGTGATCGTTCAGAGACTGTATGAGTATGATAATCAATAAAGTAATCTTTTATTTTAGTGATATCAATATCTGTAGATAAAACATGACTAAGAATCTTGGCCGAAGTAGTGATAGCCGCATAGCGCTTAAACATACGAATACCAGTATTATTTGTTTCATCCTTCAATTTATCTTTAAACCAATGATGTAATTCAAAAACGGATCAAAAAACAAAGGGCCCTAGAAACTAGGAGCACACTTACACAAGAACAATTGATAGATAAATTAGCTAAAGGAGCCATCGATGCAGAAACGTTCAGAAAACAATCTCAATCGTTACTTCAACAATCAAAACCAACACTATCAATAAATGAGCAACAAATTCAAAAGTCTTTTGAAAATGTAATTCAACAACACTTCACGTTAAGCATGTTATACCGATATATTGATGAAATTCATATTTCTAAAAACAAAAGCCTTGTGGGAATCTATTTCAAAAATGAACCGCTAAACATTGTAAACCAAGCTACGCAATCATCGATTGCTTAATTAATGAAAGGATGAAAAATATGAAAGAAATGAAAAGAAAATCTGTAGGATGTTATGTTAGAGTTTCAATAATTTCTCAAGACATTGATAAATTTAGTATTAATGGTCAAATTACACAAATAAAGGAATATTGCCAACAGGGAAATTATGAATTGCTATACTGATAATTAAAAGTACCCCCGATCGAACGAAAATATCTTTTTGATGACTATTAGTGATAATTGTAATTTTATCCATTAATAGATGAATGGATTGGAATAATACTAAGCCTATTGCTATTCCACCGAGTAAAATTACCCACCCGCCTAATTCAATACTTTCCGGAATCATTTCAAAAAATAATAAGCCAATTATAAGGCCTGCACATAATGAATAAATAAAGCCATGACCACTTTGAAAACCTTCCATTATCCAAGCGAGTCCACCGCCAACACCAATTACAAGTGCGGAAGCTAACGCCCGATCATCCATACTGCACTCATCCCACTATTCTTAAAAAGGCTTTGTTTATTTTACTCTAAAAAATCAAAACAAAATATATGAATTCATATTAAATATTATTTGATTTTTTATTCAGATGGTTATATCATATATATGAACATATATTAATATATGTAGATAAATAGTGATTATTATATATAAGGTTTTGAATTGAAACCTAAAGTGAGGGAAGGATAATGGAAGAAAAAAAGGAATTAGAGGAAGTAAATAATAAGGATTTAGATGATGAAACATTATTTGTCGTATCGCAAACATTTAAAGCGTTAGGTGATCCTACGAGAATCCGGATTCTCCATTTGCTCTTTTATAAGGAGTATTCGGTAAACGGTATTGCTGAAACGCTACATCTTAGACAATCAACAGTTTCCCATCAATTGCGGTTCTTGAAAAATTTACGGTTAGTAAAATTCCGAAGGGAAGGCACAACATTGTTTTATTCCCATGATGATGAACATACTATGAATATGCTAAAACAGGCGATCGATCACGCCTGTCATCACTAGTATTCCGTAAACCAGTAATGAGTGTTAATAATAATTCACGTCATTAATATTGTTATATGATCATATAACAATATTATAGGCATATGAAAAGGGGGTTTTGCAATGGATATGGAAAACAAAAAAACAGAATGGAAAGCGTTGTATGATATCTCGAAGGAAAGTGAGATGGGTGTAGCAGAGAGGGTTAGTGAATACGGTTGATAAATTCATAGGATGTATTATTGGATACAAAAAGTTTGGATGTGGTCAATTAACGTCCTGGTTTAGTAAAGCTTACTGCGAATATATTGGAACCCGATATATCATATTTATTTAGAAAGGTGATAGAAATGAAAAATATTCAAGAGCAACAAGCACACGAAAGTCATAGCCACGATCATAGTCATGATCATGATCACGGAAAAATGCCAATTATTTCATATTTTATTGGCTTAGTGTTGGCTATAATTGGGCTTTTTTTAAGTGATGCAAATTTATTAATACAAAACATCTTATTTTCAATTGCCACAATCACAGCCGGCTACCATGTAATTATTCTCGAAGGAATTGGAGAGACAGTTGAAAATACTAAATTAAAGGGAAAATTCACTCCTAATTCTCATATTCTAATGGGATTAGCTGCAATCGGGGCTTCTCTGATAGGGAGTTTTTGGGAAGGAACCCTTTTGATACTTATTTTTTCCGGCGCTCATTTTCTTGAAGATTACGCTGAAGGAAGAAGTAAAAGAGAAATTACTAAGCTACTCGAAATGAACCCAACGACAGCTAAATTAATCCTACCTGATGGAAACACAAAAATTGTTGATGTCAGTGAATTAAAAGTTGGAGATCAACTCCAAGTGCTGAACGGTGATCAAGTTCCAATTGATGGGATTATTTTATCCGGTACTACCTCAATTGATGAATCTTCTATTAATGGAGAAAGTATACCGAAAGAGAAATCTAAGGGTGACGAAGTTTTTGGAAGTACGATTAATGGAACAGGTACTTTTACTATGGAAGTCACTAAGGAAAACAAGGATACTGTATTCTCTAAAATTTTACAATTAGTTAGTCAAAACCAAGATAATCAAACAAAAGCTGCCAGTATCATTCAAAAATTCGAGCCTAAATATGTTAATATAGTTTTAATCGCAATACCATTAGTAATGTTACTTGCTCCTTTTCTATTTGATTGGACATGGTCGCAAAGTGTTTACAGGGGATTAGTGATTTTAGTCGCAGCTTCACCGTGTGCTTTGGCAGCAGCTACTGTATCTGTAACATTGTCTACAACATCTAACCTAGCTAAAAAAGGCGTGCTTTCAAAAGGAAGTACTTACCTATCACAATTAGCGGATATAGATGCAATTGCCTTCGATAAAACAGGAACCCTTACGAACGGAGAACCTAAAGTAACAAATTACTATTTCACTCATTCTGTGAACGAAGAAAATATTATTGATATTATAGTCGCCCTTGAAAAGGAATCCAATCACCCACTCGCTAATGCTATTTTAGAAAAATTTGAAGTTAAAAATAAAATAGACATCGAAGTTACTAATCAAATTGGAAAAGGTCTGACAGGAGATTATAATGGAAAAAATTATCGTATTGGTAAGCCTACTTCTTTTGAAAGTGCTTCTGAAGAGTATACCCAGTTCAATCATGATTGGGCATCAGAAGGAAAGACGGTTGTATACGTAGCAGAAAATGAAGAAGTTATTGGGATTATAGCTCTAATGGATATTCCGAATGAGCATGCTAAAGAAACAATTAATTACTTTAAGAAACTTGGTATCCACACGACTTTAATTACTGGTGATTCGGAAATGACGGGAAAAGCTGTAGGCGAACAATTGGGAATAGACGAAGTTATCGCTAATGTAATGCCTGAAGATAAATCCAGAATTATAGAAGAACAAAAAGAAAAATTTGGAGTTACTGCCATGGTTGGAGATGGTGTGAACGATGCACCGGCCCTTGTTAATGCTGATGTTGGTATAGCTATGGGGGGCGGTACTGATGTGGCAGTAGAAGTATCTGATTTGGTTTTAATGCAGAACAATTTATCTAAATTAGTACAGTCTCATAAAATTTCCTCAAATATGGGTCGTGTTATTAGGCAAAATATTATTTTTTCAATGGCAGTTGTTGCCTTTTTAGTTGTCGTTAGTTTGTTAGGATTAACTGATATTACAATCAGTGTAATTGTTCATGAAGGAAGTACTTTAGTTGTTATACTAAATGGACTTCGATTATTAAGATCTAAATAATGAACGAATCGATTGACATGAATGAACTTTGAAGTGTGGATTCTACAATGTTCCCATAACATTGGACACTAAAAAACAGAGCAATCTAATAAAGATGTTATGAGTAAAAACAATGCCTTGCATACCGTTTTTATCATACGGGCGGTCAAATAAGCAATTAAAGAGCATGGGAAGCATAAAATCATAAACAGTGACTTAAGGCAGCCAGTTTACATTCAAAAGTTAAATTGACTGTATTAAAAGTTTCGAAACGATTAATATCCGTATGGGGGCAAGCGTCGAGCCAAAGATAATGCCAGGACAGAGCGTCTTTTTCCGTTCTTTTAAGTGGGAAAGGTTTTACCTTCTCTATGCCAAGACAGTCCCAGAGCTAAAAGAGCCAGTTGCTCTTTTTGGGCGTTTGTGAACGGTAATCGCAGGAAGGGGATTTTCCCAACCGCACCTGGTTTTCCATCACAATAAAGTTGGCGGCATTTGTTCTGATATTCTTGGGAATACTTACACTATGAATGGCCGTATTAAGTGATACAGGAGCTGCTATTATTGTAATACTGAATGCTCTCCGCCTTTTGAGGGTAAAAGAATAAAAGTAAGGATAACTAGGTAAAGCTGTTCAATCAAAAATTGAACAGCTTATTTTTCATCAAAATCAAAAACGTTTATTATAATACCTACACTTGTTCTGTTAAACGTACCGATTTTTTAACCTTATTGTATCAGTAATATCTTGAAACGAAGTAAGCGACTAAAATTTCTCTTTTATCATACTTTTATAAAAATACACTTTTAAGAACGGTTTGAAAATTTTTGAAATAGATCAAAATAATCTTCTGGTTAAAAAACCTGTAGATATGATTTCTCTCTTAAATTTTTGTTTGATTAGATTAGATCCTAATAAGACGCATTCAATATGTCTACACGTGAATTTAGTCTTTGAAAATGTAAGGACCATTATTATTATAAAAACCCCAGTATAAAACGATACGCAGAAGCGTATCATAAATAAAGCTAAAAAATAGGTTGTAAAAAATATAATATGAGGTGAATTAATGGAAAATAATATATGGACAGCATTGATAACTGGAGTAGTTTTATATGGCTCTAAAGAATGGATAAGGTTATACGTTGATACCAGAATTGCTAATACAAAGTTAAATTTAGAAACACTTTATCCAATTTATACAGAATGTTTTATTTCAGTTAAGAAAATGATAGGAGCGTACAGAACTCCATTTACACAAGAAGGAACTTTTGAAAGAGTTAATCAAGATTTATTAAAAGATTTAAATCAAGAATATCAAGATCTTTATTTGCAAAATATAAATTATAGAAAACTTTTAAGTCTGAAACAACATGTCAGACTGATGGAAGAGTTAAAACATGATTTTAATAATATTTTTAGCACTAACCAGGTATTTTTTGATTATGATTTTGTAGCCAAAACTATAGAATGTGTCCATGAATATGAAAGCGATTTAAGTTATTTGAATAATATGGTTGATTTTTGTGTGGATAATGAAGAAAACTTAAATTTTGAAAATATTTTCACTCATGAATATAAAAGAAAAGTGCTATATTATGAACGATATTTAGATTCATTTGAAGATCAATTTAGAAAACGATTTAAACTTGGTAGAGAAAGTAAAATAAGTATTATTAAAAGAAAGTGGAAACGCTTTTTAAATAAAATAAAAGGCAGATATTAAAAAACACTATAACTTCTTTGAGAAAAGTATGTGAAGGTGAAACCAAAGCTTAGCGTCCAGACAAATATATATAATATTAAATATACAAGTTAAGTAGCCTTAAATTATTAATATTTTGGTGTGTAAATTAGATTATAAATAGTAATATTGCACAAAAGGAGGTTTGCTATAATGACAAATATAATCCATCCGTTACAACATATTGAATCTGCTAACATGAATGATTTGCATGATCAGATCCCATTTAATTACTCTATATTAGAAAACTTATCCTTTGATTTTGAGAAAACTGATTCATTTTTTGATTTAACAAAAAGTCACGAAATCGAGTATTGGCAAAATATGTTATTTAATCGCATGAACCTTCTAATTCGAAATTATACATACATGTTATTCTACTATAATCAACGTATACCTGATGAAATTTGGTATAAGTCACCTGGTTCAAAAGGACAATCAGTTGAATTTTTTCCTAATTTTAAAGACGAAGACTTTACTAAACAATTTAATTTTAATTACTTTTCTGAATATTTCTTTTTTCAAGGGTTTAGCATATTTGAGTTACTGGGACATATTATAGTAAATATTTATGATATACAATTAAAAAGTCATGAAATTAGTTTTCATAAAGCAATAAATAAACTTAAAGATAAAGATTCATTAAAATTTTATGCACTAGATAAAATCCGTAATTCCCATGAGTTTGAAAATGCAGCTAAACATAGACACGACATTACCCATAATCAACATCCACAGTATATATCTTCAGGTATAACTAACTATGACAACGGTATGGTTACTGCGTGTATTGGTGATTTCACTACATCTCAAAAAGTTAAGGAAATAATGGATGGTATGCTAAAGTGTTTAGAGCAGTCGATAGAAATTTTAAATGGAAAGTAAATATTAATTTTTCTTGTTTAAAGATAAATAATATTAGTAAGGCGTTTAATATAAACAAAGTAAAAGGAAAGTTGAGATTATGACGAAAAATACTTTTAGAGAAAGAATTCAAAAAACATATACAAAAAAAGATCTTGAGAAAGCTTTAGGTCTTAAAAATAAAGCTCAATTACAGAAAAGAATTGATAAATTAGTTGATATTTATAAGGTTGATATGAAGAAATTCCAAAAAAATTCTGGCGAGAGCGAAAGAGCTGCATATAGTTTCAACGGTGTTGCTTTTGATATATTATGTGTCTTATTAAATAATATGACAGATGATAATATACCGAAAGCAATTACGGATAAAGATGTAAGGTTGAGAAAAGATGCGATAGGGCATATTGATATTACCCAATATGCGAATTTTATTAAAAATGTTAAGAATGACATAGATAAAATTGAATTTAAACCATTAAAGTTACATATACATGCACAAAAAGCATACCAAGATGTAAAAAAAGTGTTTGATTCAGGGAGTAAAATAAACAATAAGTTACAATTAGCTTCTGAAGTAATGAGTCAATTACCTATAGATAAACAAGTGGAATTAAGTGACAAAATTGCACTTGCTATACACGAAACTATTTATTCATCATTTTCAGAAAGCAAATATAATGAACGAATTAATGAACATCATCAAACGAGTGAAAGGTCAAGTCAGCATGATTTTCGATATAATTATTTTGTAAATCAATTAACAGATAATGTAATAACTGAAGGTATAGATGAAGAGAGAGCATTTATATATGATAGAGATGAACAATTAGATTGGTTATTGATTAATATATTAAATAAAGTTCAACGAGCTGCGGATGGATGGGGAATGAGAAATGCTAAACCGCATCATAGAACAAAAACATTTAGAGATATGGAGCATTATTTCCTTAGAGATGTATCGAAGATGATAGATAAAGAGCTTAACAAAAAGGAAAATTTAAATAAACAATCTAAAAAATATGACTTCGATAATAAGATAAAGGTCATTAATGACAATATTGAGTTTTTTAATGAAGATGAACAAATTAGAAAGCATTTACTAGAGTTACGTAAACGATTAGACTTTCATTCTGCAGCAGTATTAAATCAGAAAAGTCATTCATACATAGACAATGAAATGTTTCAATATTTTATGGATGATATGCAGCAAGTTGTAACATTGATAGACCGATACATTAATAAGACTGAACATTATAATGATATGAAAAATGGCTATATTAATGAATATAAATCATTTTATAATGCATATAATAATGAAATTGAAGTGACTAAGACGCACGAAAATAACATCCCAATGGCAATGTTAATGAAGCAATTTAAGAATCAACTGTTAAAAAGAAGGAATAACCGGAAAAGCTCTAATTGAAGTTAAGTAGAAAGTTGATTAATAATTTATAAGCTCAATCCCTCATATAAAGGGATTGAGCTTATTTGCTTGGTGGGAATTTTTTTGAATTTTTTTGCCACTTCATCAACGACCTCTATTTAGTATTAAGATTGTCTTGTCAAAACGTTTTGAACAAATTTTAAGTTGAAAGTGAGCGCGCCACTTTTAACTATAAAGGAGAAGATTTACATGGAGACAAGAGACAAACTGATGTCGTTGACTCAAAGTAACAAAACACAGCAGTGGTTAATGGACAAATCATCTAACCAAGATGACGTTCAACAATTGCAACAACAATTCAGTCAGCAGCTAGATCAACAATATAATGCACTTTTAGCTGATGAACAAGCTAAGTTAGACCAATACGTGGAAGTACATCAAGGATTGGAATCATTAAAGGAAGAGATTGAATCAGAACCTATTTCGCTTAATATCGATAAATTACCCGATATCAAAGCAACAATGCTTGAAAGAGCCAAGAATGATGAACATTCTGATAAGATCGAAAAGCTATTTGATAGGTTAGAACAGGCATTAAATGGTACGAATCGATTATATACGCAATTATCGTTGATTGGTACACGAACACATCGAATTACAACTAAAAATTTTAATCTTCAAGGCTTACCTAAAGCAGTACAACATACGATTTTACCTTCAAAATTTAAGAAGGTGTATACAGTCGATTTTAAATCGTTTGAACCATCAGTTGTAGCGTACATGACTCAAGATTCAAAACTGATTGACTTTTTAAATCAGAAAGACGGACTGTATGACACATTGCTAAGTGAATTAGACTTACCAGATGAGCTACGAGTATTTGTTAAACGTGCATTTATTGGTTCGTTTCTATTTGGTGGCAACTTCAATAGTCCTAAATTCAAGTTGAAACATTATGTAAGTGAAGTGCAATGGTTGGATGCGGTCAGCCAATTTACAAAAGTCATTGAACTTAAGAAACAAATCGAAGAGCATAAAACCATGCCTATGCCTTACGGCATTGAACATGATATGAGCGCATTTCAAGGTAGCAGTATTATGGCAATCTACGTACAAACTGTAGCGAGTTATATTTTCAAGCACATTCTGCTAAAAGTGTACAAAGCACAGTGTGATCAAAAAACGTTCAAGATTATAATACCGATACACGATGCGATTATGATTGAATGTGAAGATGAAGAAATTGCACAAAATGTGGGTCAGTTAATGAAATATACGGCTAACCAGTTGTTCAATGGTGAATTTGCACATGTGACAGTGGAAGAAATAGGAGGCGTAGACCATGAATAATGATAGAGGACAAAGCCTACACATCCCAAGTAGTACACCAATCAAAGAAAATAATATATATGTAGCTACGTTACATTCTGTGATCCAAACAGATTTCTCAGGTGAAATAAAGCACCAATTCACGTATGAAATTGAAGTGAACAATCAGATTGTATATGCGAATCGTAATATTCCAACAAAACCGAGCGCTAATCAGTTGTCAATTCATGATTGGCTTAAACGTCATAGCAACTATAACCTGAGTCATAAAACGTATGAACCTTACATTGACCGAAAGCATTTAATCCATATTGGTCAATATAATGGTAATTATTATGTACACGATGTAGCACCATTAAATGAAACTGGAGGCATATTATAATGACCAGTATATTCGAAATGTTAACTAAAATAATAAGTGTGGCTAAGGAGGCAATCGACCGTCAAGGTCTGATTGCTATCCTAACTATTCCTGTTAATAATGACAATGAAATAGAAGAAACGGCTCAAGGTGAAACCGTGTATAACGAACTTATCGATCAGTTACGACTTAACATCTCAAAAGATACGGACTATCGACCTAACATCTATAGCTATTTTGGTATTAAGAAGAATCCCAATGACACAGTACTCATGGAAATGATGATAAAGGTTTTTCATATCAAACGTTTTAATTCAGAACTGTTTGTTTTCAAAGATAACGGGTGGCAAAAGATAAATGGAGATGAATTACAAGACTTGATATCTAAAATGATACAAGTATTGCTTGTAGATTATAAGCCTTCACTAAGTACTCTAAGAAATGTCGTAGATGGATTGCAAAAATCAACAGATGTAGAAGAACTTGTTGAGAATGAGCACTATATTGGTTGTGGTGAAAATATGTTCGATCTTAATACGTTTCAAGTCGTTAAAAATTCAATCGATATTTTCCCAAAAACACGATTGAATTTATCATTAAGTACAAATGATGTAATTACTGATAAGATACCGCCTTATTTTAACCAATATATGTTACAACTTGCGAATTATGACCATGATTTACAATATTTTCTTTTCCAACATACAGCAGTATTACTTACAGCTAATACTAAATACCGTAGGGGTCTCATATTATACGGTGGAGCTAAGAATGGTAAATCTGTATATATTGAACTAGTTAAATCATTTTTCTATAGTAAAGATATTGTGTCTAAGGCACTTAATGAGCTTGAAGGTCGTTTTGACAAGGAAAGTTTAATTGACAAAAGTCTAATGGCAAGTCATGAAATTGGGCAATCTAGGATTCAAGAAAAGATTGTAAATGACTTCAAAAAGTTATTATCTGTAGAATCAATGCATGTTGATCGTAAAGGAAAAACTCAAGTGGAGGTCACTTTGGATTTGAAACTTGTTTTTGGTACAAATGCGGTACTTAATTTTCCTGCTGAACATGCGAAAGCTTTGGAGCGTCGAATTAATGTTATTCCATGTGAATATTATGTTGAAAAAGCGGACACTTCATTGATTGATAAGCTCCAGAGTGAGAAGAAAGAAATCTTTCTTTACTTGATGTATGTGTATCAACAGATTGTAAAAGCAGAAATCGAGTACCTTGAAAATAGTCGTGTCACTGAAATTACTCACGATTGGTTAAATTTTGGATATGAATTTGTTTCTAGTAAATCAGCAAGTATTGCAAATCAGAAAGCGTGTATTAATTTACTCAGAAAACTTATAGAAATCAAACCAGGATCACGAATCAAAGTATCCGAGTTAAATAAAGTTATTAATGAAGAAATAAAGGTGAGTTCTCAGGTTATTAATCAGTTAATTCAAGCAAACTTTGATACTCAAACCAAACTATACAATGGCTACGATTATTGGATTGATTTAGGTTGGAAAGAAGCCGATAAAAAAGAGATTCATGATATTTCGAAAAAAGATAATATTATTTCATTAGATAAAAATGAAAATATAACAGACGATGAGGCATTAGATGAAGAGAATTTGGATTTTGATTGGGAGGACTTTGACGATGAATAATGAACAAATTGAAGCATTTGTAGAAGTGCTTGTACCTATCATTGAAGAACGTCTCAATAAAGGTAAGTAAGGCTAATTACGTACTACAGGCAGTTGCCTGTAGTACTCATATGATTAAGTGGTAAAAGTGATAAAAATGAAACGAAATTATAAATATATATTATCTATATGATGTTACAAGACCAGTAGTCTGTAGCAATAATTTAATAAAAGGAGAGCGGTATGATATGAAGGGTAAAATTGCACTTTATTCACGTGTTAGTACGTCAGAGCAGTCGGAGCATGGGTACTCAATCCATGAACAAGAACAAGTGCTTATCAAAGAGGTTGTGAAAAACTATCCAGGTTATGACTATGAAACTTATATCGATTCTGGTATATCAGGTAAAAATATTGAAGGTCGACCAGCAATGAAACGTCTATTACAAGATGTTAAGGATAATAAAATCGAAATGGTATTAAGTTGGAAATTGAATCGTATTTCTCGCTCAATGAGAGACGTGTTTAATATTATTCATGAATTCAAAGAGCATGGCGTAGGGTATAAATCGATTTCTGAGAATATTGATACATCCAATGCCTCTGGGGAAGTGCTCGTGACTATGTTTGGATTAATAGGCTCTATAGAACGTTCAACGCTAATCAGCAATGTGAAAATGTCAATGAACGCAAAAGCACGTAGTGGAGAAGCAATCACAGGTAGAGTTTTAGGCTACAAATTATCATTTAATCCATTGACACAGAAAAACGATTTAGTCATAGAAGAAAATGAAGCTAACATTGTTCGAGAAATATTCGATTTGTATTTAAATCATAATAAAGGACTTAAGGCAATTACAACAATATTGAACAAAAAAGGATATCGTACCATCAAAAAAAATCCATTTTCGGTATTTGGTGTCAAATATATTCTGAACAACCCTGTTTATAAAGGTTTTGTTAGATTCAATAATCATCAAAACTGGTCAGTTCAACGAAGAAGTGGTAAAAGTGACGAAAATGATGTGATATTGGTCAAAGGGAAACATGAAGCCATTATAAGTGAAGAAGTATTTGATCAAGTTCATGAGAAATTAGCATCTAAAAGTTTTAAACCAGGCAGACCTATTGGCGGAGATTTTTACCTTCGTAGCCTTATTAAATGTCCAGAATGCGGTAATAATATGATATGTCGACGGACTTATTATAAAACCAAAAAGTCCAAAGAACGGACAATCAAGCGTTATTACATTTGTTCCTTATTCAATCGTTCCGGGAGTTCAGCATGTCACAGTAATTCCATCAATGCAGAAGTAGTCGAGCGTGTAATTAATGTTCATTTGAATCGTATTCTATCTCAACCAGATATTATCAAGCAGATTGCGTCAAATGTGATCGAAGAATTGAAACAAAAGCACAGTGGCCAACCAGAAATTAAATATGACATTGATAGTTTGGAAAAACAAAAAGCCAAGATTAAAACACAACAAGAACGATTGTTAGAATTGTTCTTAGATGATCAAATGGATAGCGAAATGTTAAAAGCTAAACAAAGTCAAATGAATCAACAGTTAGAAGTATTAGATCAACAAATTAAAGAAGCGCAACAAGCAAATCAATCACAGGATGAAATACCCAATTTTGATAAATTAAAAGGACGACTCACTTTGATGATAACACGATTCAGCGTGTACTTAAGAAAGGCTACACCCGAAGCTAAAAATCAACTTATGAAAGTGTTAATTGATTCAATTGAAATTACGACAGATAAACAAGTAAAACTTGTAAGGTATAAAATTGACGAAAGTCTTATCCCACAATCCATTAAAAAGGATTGTGGGAATTTTTTTATGCCTAAATTTAACTTTGTGATAAATGTCACAAATGAAAATAGGATTGAAAATTTATCACTTTTACCACTTTTTTAGAGTGACAAAAGTGAAGGAATTTTGAAATATTTTATAAATATATATTTTATTTATGGAGTACACATTATTAATTAAGGAGGTCATTATAATGACGCTAAGCAAACAACTTAAAACGTATATTACTGAACGATTTAAATTAAATCATCAAGAAACTTGGGCTTGTGAAACCGTAGACGCGGTGGCAGAAGATGTATTACCTGAAAAACATATTAAAAATAGTCCACTCGAACATAAAATATTGAACACATTTACTTATTATAACGATGAATTACATGAAATCAGTATTTATCCTTTCTTATGCTATTTAGATAAGGAATTAATAGCAATAGGTTATTTAGATAATTTTGATTTAGACTTTATATTTTTAAATGACACTCATCAAATTATTATTGATGAACGCTACTTGTTACAAAAAGGGGGCGAGTAATTATGAACTGGATCAAGGTTGCTCAACTATCTGTTACAGTCATTAACGAAGTGATTGACATCATGAAAGAAAAGCAGAATGGAGGAAAATAGTATGAACATCAATCGATACATCACAAGAGGCATTAGTGAACACCTATCTCTAGAGCTTCAAATATTACTTTGGAATATGGTGAAAGAAAGAGATAATCAACCCTATACAGATTACCTACACATCTTTAGACTGCAAGAAGATGAAAATATACTCACAATCACACATGAACAAGAACAACCCGCATACAAATTGGAATATCACTATACAAACTATATAAAAAATCAAAATGCATTACCTAAGAAAGTCTACGTCATCCGAGAAGATGATGTAGACGCTTTTTATTATGTGATGCTTTTGCCAGAAGAATACTAAAGGAAGTGACGATATATGAATACAATCAAAAGTACGATACACACAGAAGCGATATTTAGCGATGATGAACAACATCGCTACTTACTCAAAAAGACATGGGATGAAAAGAAACCCGCTTGTACAGTGATAACGATGTATCCTCATTTAGATGGTGTATTATCACTCGATCTCACAACTGTTCTTATCCTCAATCAATTAGCTAATTCTGAGCAATATGGCGCTGTTTATCTCGTTAATCTTTTCTCTAATATTAAAACACCTATGAGTATAAAGCATCTCAAAGATAAAGAACCTTACGATAAACACACGGACATACATTTAATGAAAGCAATTAGTGAAAGTGACACAGTGATTCTAGCTTATGGTGCTTATGCGAAACGACCTGTTGTCGTCGAACGTGTTGAGCAAGTGATGGAAATGTTAAAACCTCATAAAAAGAAAGTAAAAAAGCTCATTAATCCAGCAACGAATGACATTATGCATCCGCTTAATCCTAAAGCACGTCAAAAATGGACATTGAAATAAAGGAGGATTATCTATGAACCATAACACTACACAATCAGATTGGCGAACGGTTGCTAGTTGCTTAGCAGCGCAAGATTACGTTTCAATAGTGAAAGGTTTAGTACATCATTTTACAGCGATTGAAGATGAAGAAATACTAGATAAAATCTATGAAGATTTTATGAATGATGACTCTATCACAACACTACTTAATAATGATCTTCAAGATATCATTAATTACTATTTATCAAAATAATAATACTATTTATTTTGAATAATTAAGAGCCTCCTTTACTATAAAGTAAAGAAGGCTCTACATGGTTTTAAAGGTAATATACTAATAATTAAGTAGTTCAGTTTTGGAGTACAAAAAGTGAAAATGTAAACCTAAATGAGTATCAAATTGCAACTGAATTTGATACTCGTTTTTTATTGTTAAATCAACGTTTGTTGTTAATTTACACCACAAAATGTAAGTTAAAATGTATATAAAAATGCGAACGTGAAATAATTATTGTAGGAATGCAAATTGGTGTGTTAAAATGGTTACAATTTACTAAGCAAAAAGGGGTGCATTTTCCTATGCAATTTCTTGAGCCAAAAAATAAGAACGCTAAGTCTGTGGATTGGGAAATATCAGAGCAAGTAAGGGTGATAGTTAAGCAATACGCTGAATATGCAGAGCGTACTGAAAGCGAAGCAGTGGATGAATTCTTATTGAACATTTTAGACGATAAGAAGTTTATTGAATGGATTGCCAACAAGCGAAGTAATAAGCGGATTGTTGAAAAAATGGGTATCAAAGATAGAGTGGGTTGATAGACAATGACCAAGCTTAAAAGATTAGCCACGAAGGAAGATGAAATTGTAGATGTTAAAATTCCGATTTCAAACGAAGAATTAAAAGATAGGGCTAAACAATATGATTTATTAACTCCAAAACGATTTGCAACAAGGTATAACAAAATGTTGTTCTTGCCAACGTCTTTTAAATGGAACGGTTCTGAATATCCCATTCAATATAATTACTGCATCAATCCGTTTTGTTGTAATTTTGGGAAAGAACAGCACAAATTCAAAGATGTAAAAGGGAAACCAAGTCGATATAAAATGACTGGTAGTTCCAAAGATAAAGGTCATAAAGGTATGTACTGCAATGACAATCCTATTGGCAGAGGTGTATCGCAAAACTGTACAGTAACCCCTTTATCTAATTGGTCTGTTGTTGAAGAAATTAAACGCCTTATAGAAATCAATAGCATCCAAGATGTTGAGCCAGATTATCAATTTCATAAAGAAGGCTGCTCGGAAGAAGAATCAACCCCATTCAATGAGCCGAAGCAATTTTACAAAAGGGGGAAAAGTAGGGGCAAATCTCAACGCTATCAATGTAAGGCGTGTAAGAAGTTCACTAATGTTCTACCAAAAAGAGAAGAAACCACTACTTATCACCAACAAAAGAACACCATTCTTCCAATGTTCGCTAAGATGGTTGTTGGAAGGGTTTCAGTCAGTCGTACTTGTGATATTTTAGGAATTGGAGTTGGAACCTACTATCATAAGCTGGAGTGGCTGTATAGGCGTTGTTTGGAGTTTTTAGAACGATATGAGACACAACCCCTTCAAACAAAGAAATTTAACGAGATGTGGCTTAATACGGACAAGATGCACTACTACCTAAATAACGTCCGTAAGAAAGGACAAGGTTCAAAGAAATATACGGGGTTTGAAGACCTTAATATGCAAACGTATATAGTTGTATCTGCTGAGGTCTTATCAAGATATGTGTTCCGTTCTGATGTTGCCTATGATTGGAATATTTCAATGGATGAATTAAATGAAGATACAAGAAAATTCAAAGAAGACCATCTCAATACTTTTAGTCGTAAAAATGATAGGTTAGATTGGTCTTATTATCCACAAGAACCATCCGCTAACGATAGCGAAAATAGGAATGCTTATCTTCACGAATTAGGGAAAATTACTAATAGGAGTAGATTTGTCGATGGTTTAAATGTTGATGCTCCTTATACTACAACTGCTCACTATTGGTTAATTAAACAAATGGTTAATGCCGACGAATGGCGAATGATTAGTGATGATGACTTCTCTATTAGAAACGCCTTTTATAGAGTATTCACGAAAGAATTAAGGTTGAGCGATGCACATCATTTTATTTGCCAAGTTAACAAGACGAAAAGCAGAAAACAATGCTTAAAAGAATTCGGACAAGCAAAAGCAGAACTGCTCGATTGGGGAGATATCAGAGGATTCAAAACAAAGTTTCTACGGACTTTGGCATCTCATTATCTAACTGAATTACTAACAAGTCATCAATTCCACGAAGAGGCTATTAGTAAAGATGGAGAAAGATATCGCAAATATGCCGATAACCCTATCAAACATCCATTAGCCACTAAGGATAAAGGATTTTATTCAGTTGATTGTAGAACGGATTTATCTGCTCTGGAACCAAACGAAATCGCAAAGATGCTATTAAATGTTAATGACCATTCGACCAATAGCTTTATTCAACAGATAAGACGTTATATATCATCTCTTGAAAGACCATTAACAACAGCTCGTGGTGATAAGAAGAGCTATATTTACGCTAACTTCAATCCGAAGTATGCTCAATTTGCGATTACAATTCTAAGAACTTACTACAACTTTTGTCGCCCTTTTAAATCAGCGGATAAAAAGGTTTTGACACCTGCTCAAAGATTAGGGATTACAGATAAACAATTTGATTGGAAAGATATAATTTATTTCAAATGACAAAAAGAGCTTGGAGTAATCCCAAGCTCTTGTGCTTTATCTTTACTGTTCTTCTTCAATTAACGCACCCGTTAACTCAATAAGTTTTTTCTTTCATATACATGAAAATAGTAGTTATACGGATTTTTAACATTCTTTATCCCTTTTTGGGCAAATACCTCATTCCATTCCTCATAATTCACTTCTGGAAAAAAAGTATCTCCTTCGAATTCATGATGTATTTTTGTGATGTACATTTTCTCAACATAAGGGAAAAACAAATTATAAATCTGTTCTCCTCCGAAAATAAAAATTTCTTCTTCGTTTTTACATAACTCAAAAACATCTTCTATTGAATGAACAATTTCACAACCATTAAAGGTAAACCCCTTATCTCTCGTCAGAATAATATTTCTTCTGTCAGGTAAGGCTCTTCCGATTGATTCAAGGTTCTTCCTACCTAATATTATCGGATGTCCCTTTGTAGTATTTTTAACATATTCCCAGTCCTTGGGAATCCTCCAAGGAATGTCATTCTCTTTGCCAATCACTCTATTCTTATCCATCGCAGCAATCAAAGAAACTTTCATTTATAACACAGCCTTTTTAACTAATTTACCATCTAATTTCTTATTTCTATCAAAAAACCTTTTCTCATTATCCTGCCCGTTAGTTGAATAAGCAATTTTTTCTATAAGTTATATTATCATAATACCACAAAATCACAAATTTTCATTCAATTATCATTTTCAATTGCATTTTATAAATCATTTTGTATGTAATTTGGTATGTAAGTTAAAATGAAAAAAGTAGTCCATTTTGAAGTACATTTTGTCATTTTGTACTCCAAAACTGAACTACTTAATCTTATTTAAAGTGCGTTGCTTTTTTCTCATTTATAAGGTTAAATAATTCTCATATATCAAGCAAAGTGACATAAGGTTTAAATTGTATGATTAGGGTGTAACAAAAAGGTGGTGAGATTTTGAAAATTGGTTATGCCCGAGTATCATCTAAAAATCAGAATTTAGATAGACAAATTGAAGTACTGAAAGCAAATGGTGCAGAAAAAATATTTACTGAAAAACAATCAGGAAAAAATATTAAAGAAAGACCAGTATTTCAAGAAGTAATGAATTTTGTACGAGAAGAAGATACTTTAATAGTCGATGCATTAGATAGGCTAGGCAGAAATTATGATGAAGTAATTAAAACAGTAGATTTTCTTAAAGAAAAAAATGTTAGATTAATAATTACAAGCCTACCAATGATGAATGAAATTATCGGTAATGAATTGTTAGATAAATTCTTAAAAAATTTAATTATTCAATTACTGGCAATGATTTCAGAACAAGAACGAAATGATAGCAGACGTAGACAGGCTGATGGAATAGCTGTTGCAAAATCTAAAGGTATATATAAAGGGCGACCCAAATTATATAGTCCTATTGCTAAAGACCCACATAAACAGGCAGTATATTATCGTGTTGTTAGTTTTTTAGATCAAGGTATGGCAATTAGTAAAATTGCTAAAAAAGTAGGATTATCAAGACAAACCATATATAGAATAAAAAAAGATTATCAAAGTGGAATATATAAAGATATAGATAATTAATTTATTATGGAGGTAATCGTTATGAGTAAATCAGGAGATTTCAGAGAGTACCCTAAAATTTTAAAAATAGAGAATGATGGAAGAATCATTGCTTTAGATAAACATGGTAGAGTAAACAGTCAATTTTATACAAACACAATAACTGATGAAGATTCGATAAAAGTTTTCGGTTTGAAATTTAAATTATTATATCATGATTATGTTAATGATAATTTAAGTAGAGTTGAAAAAAATAAAGATTCATATAATGAAAATATATCAACAAGAAATCGACCGGAAGATTACTATAATGAACGTGATTTTAGACGTGATTTAGAACAGCAGCAAGAGAACACTAAAGCTAAAAGAAAAAATAAATGGTTAGTAGCAGTCATTGTAGTATTATTGATTGGTTTAGTAATATTGTTGTTTAAATCATGTAGCAATGGAAATGAGCAACAACCTACAGATAATAATGATACATCACAAGAACAAATTGATAATGGCCAATCAAAGGAGGTAATAGCTATTTTAGCTATTACCTCCTTTGATAAAGTCCGTATAATTGTGTAAAAGTAAAAAGGCCATATAACAGTCCTTTTACGGTACAATGTTTTTAACGACAAAAACATACCCAG
>NZ_JAESLA010000022.1:0-10397 GCF_017892405.1 Staphylococcus sp. GDY8P85P
GTACTTGACTAATCGTAGGAAGGGAGTGGGACATAAGTAATATAATAATGCTATTTAGCAAATTCGCAGTAGCTGACTGAACTGAGAAGGCGCTTAAATCAAGCTTTTCTCAGTTCTAGTCATCCTTGCGGGGGTGGGACGACGAATTCAAAAGAATTCTGTCCCACTCCCTTCATGAACCCATTTAATTTTCATGTTTAGAAATATCACCATTTTCTGGATCAATTTTTTCTATAAATTGAAATGCGTTATTGTCATATGTAAATTTTAAAATATGACAATTTCCAATAAAGTATTGCGTTGCTGCTGCATCTCCAATAACTTTTCTTAAAAAAACATCAAGTGTCGTTCCATGACTGACAACTAAATTAGTATCACTGTCTGTGGTACGCATAATTTCGGTTAAAGTGCCGATAAAACGCGCCTCAACTTCTTCCTTAGATTCTCCGTCAAACACAACCAAACGGTCTCCAAATGCATCTTCGACATCATAATTTGAATTTAATAAATCATTACTTTCCCCTTCTAAAATCCCAAAATGCCATTCTTTAAGTCCCTTTAGGCGCTTATAGTCTTGATCAGGTACAACACATTCTAACGTATCACATGCACGTTCCGAACTTGATGAATATAAATTTCCAAATGAAATGTGATGTGCCTCAAAATATTGACCTGCTTGTTTAGCTTGAGCGATGCCTAAATTTGTTAGAGGAGAGTCACTTGCCCCTTGCACCTTGCCTCTTAGATTAAACATTGTTTGTCCATGTCTCATTAAATAGAGTGTTTTTACCATTATATACACCTCAAACGTAAATTTTGCTTCTAATCATTCACTTTTATCGATAGTGTTACTAGTTACTACTAATGCTTAAGCACAATTGAATTTTCGAGTAATAGTATACATTAATTTTTTAATTTTCAAAAATAAGAACATCGAAAAAATTTATAAAGTGGTTTGAATACCGTCATGATGGGTATAAATTATTATAAGATTCACAATTCTAAAAGGAGTGTCATTGATGAGTAATCATAATGAATATAATTATGTTAATCCAAATAAGCTCTCGTTAGATTGGGAATGTTTAATCATAAGCAAAACAGACATGTTATTAGATGGTGTTCCTCAAGAATTAATTAATTCTTGGATGGACAGAAATATTATTGAACCTTTTTCAATAAAAAATAATGAAATTAACTTTAAAACTAAAGATGTGTGGAATGCGTTAAACACGCAAAATTGGTATTACGCTCACTCAAATTAATTTATATAAACTTATTGCTCTATTTGTACTTTCAATAAGTTGGTGATCGACGTAGTTTGACATAACGTACGCTCTAATGACTTGATTATTTCGTTCATGTTTCGGAAACTCACCGTCATTCTCGATATACTGAGCTAAACTTCCAAGAGGCGTATCATCGTTAATAAACCCAATTACAAAATCATAAAATGTCATAGTTCCCCCTCCTCAGTTTAATTATGCTTTCTTTGAATATTTCATTATTAATTTTGTCTAAACATATAATATAACTCAACTTTAATATGTAATTAGCATTTATTTTGCTTATTTGTAGTATATAATGTCTTACATTTAATATACTGTTTAAGATTATTAAATCATTAACCCAATAAATAATCACTAAATTTATCATTTATTTAATGGTATCTTGTTGTAATTGTTACAATTAAGTGAATCATTCGAGGTACGTTTATTTAATTGTGCAGCATACATGAAATTGAAAATAACTATTCAACTCAATTTTTAATTTAATAAGAGATATGATGTCAACCGTTGCTTTATAGCGGTTGGCTTTTTGTATTTACAAATGGTGTCATATTAGTTTGATATTCATTATTGCTTACTTTCCAAATATAAGCAACTAAATTTTTACCAAATTTCAATATTAAGATAAAAACATTTAATTACTTTGATTAACTCGTGTTACCGGTATAAAATAAATGATATGATGTTAGTAAGTTTAACGAATTATAAAGAGGTGACACCCATGAATAATAATAAAATTTTTTGGATAAATATTTTTATGACACTTTTATTTCTGGGCTTTAATATCGTTGTCACCTATAATCCAGATTTAGATGATTTCTTTTGGCTAATTCCAGGACTTACGGTTAGTGGCATTACCATTATATTAAGTTTGAGCACTGCCCTTATTTGTAAGAACATAGTTAGCGAAGTGATTTTTCTAATTAATATTGTTATGCTTCTATACTACATTTATCCTATGGTATATACATTTTTTTAAATTAATATTTAGGAGGCTTACACATGAGTTTGCATTTAACCATATTATTATGGCTCGGGATCATTTTCGTAGTAGCATCCTCAATTATATTGGGCTTATTACTTAAATCTAAAAAAGAAGAACGCAAAGAATCATACTTAGGCTTTACCGTCATATTTTATATTTTCGGATTTGCATTATTAATCTATGTATTCATATTCGGTATATTATAGCGGTGAATTAGGGAGTGTGACAGGAATCTTATTACATTCATTGTCGCACGCCTTTTTTATTATTATCTATATGCAATATTCATAAATATTTAATAATTACTAAGGAGTACAAAAATGAAATGTCTAATTTCTTCATTTATAAAAATACAATTAGTAATATTAATTACTTTTCTACCTTATTCGACGCATGCAATCGCGCATACAGATGATACAAAAGTACTCTCTCCAACCGAAGATGATTTTGATTTACAGCCAGGTGATATCATACTTACTAAGGGGCCAGTTTTATTTGGATTCTTTGGACATTCAAGTATTGCATTAGATCATGATACTGTTTTACAAATAGAAGGTCCAGGTGATGAACCCATTACTGAATCCTTTCATTCTTTCAAACAACGATTTGGTGAAGGAAAGGATGATTGGATTAAAATTTATCGTTGTACTATGCCAGGTGCTGGAGAGAAAGCTGCCAAGTGGGCTGAAATGCACTATAAAGATACAGATAAAACCTATTTAGTCACTTTAAATCTTAAGAGCGAAAGATTTACATACTGCACTAAAATTATTTATCAGGCATACAAATATGGTGTAAGTAAAAATGCTATTAATGAACATGGATTACTTATCATTTCCCCTTATGCCCTAGTAGACAACTTCACCGATGATTACCAACTCCAATTAGTTAAACAATACTAAATAGATATCGCAAGGGAGTGTGACAGAAATAAAATTTTTTCAAATTTTATTTCGTTGTACTACTGCTAACATATAGTTGTAGCCTGAGACATCGATTGTTGTCTCAGGCTTTTTGGATTATACTGTTTCTTTGAAATAATTAATGAAATGCTCGTTTTCTTCTAATAAATCAATATACGAAATAGAACTAAACGGGATAATACGTGTACAATTTTTTAGCGGATAGATAATAATTTCATTTTCATAATCTAAATGAATATCATTTTCCATCACCATTTTTTTAGTACCTACCACAATCGCAATGGCTTTAAAATCATTGTTATCAAAGTACCTTTTTAATAATTTTTTATTCATGTTATCTCACATCCTATTCACTTCATATTTACCATTATTTTGTAAAATATCAATGAAGTTACTGTATGTTTTATGTAAATTTGTTTTTGAAAATATTTTCAAAAAATAAAAACATTCAATATCTATTTCATTATAAAATAATAATATATTAAATTTAGGAGTGACTATATTGAAAAAAGTTTTATTTACATTATTATTAAGCCTAGTTCTATTAGCAGGCTGTAGCTTTTCAAACCAAGACAAGGAAAACGATCATTCTAAGTCTAAGACAACATCTCAAGATAACAAAGATAATGATAAAGAGAAAGACAATCAACAGTCTAGTGCTAAATCATCAAACAAAGATGCGCAAAGCGATCATCCATCCACGCAACAAAGTAATGACGACCACTCGTCTAATAAACAAGACTCAGTGTCCCAAGACACTAAGCAAATTGATGTTCAAAATATAACTGATCGAGCAACATTAGAAACAGTGATTTATAGTAATAACTATACTGAAATAGAAAAAATTGCTGCATATAATAGCGCGGTAGCTAATGGCGTCATTCCTCAAGGTAATGTGATGGAAGGTCCTGCAAGCGCTGCATACGAAAGCTCATTACGCGTTGAACGTGGACAAGAAAAATCAATTTATGATCAATCAAACCAAACTTCTGAGACAGATGATATAGATGATCCTAATGCAGAAATCAATGCTGCCACTAATGAGGATGAGTATGTTGACGCTTTGAGAAAGAAATATAACGGTGGCTTATCTTCAGGAGAACTTCAAACAAAACACGCCATTGAAGAAGGTTATTATGATGGTGATGATGCTGATGAAGTATATGAAACAATTCAACAACGCGAACAAGATATAGCTAACGGTAAATATGATAAGTACAAGCGTAATTAGTAAAAATTGAGTTGAATAGACATAGAGAGTAGTTAACATGAGGCTGGGACATCATAAAATGTTTCAGCTTCCTTGTTATCTTGGCAATCACTGATTGATTTGAAAATGCGCTTAAATCAAGCATTATTCAATCCTAGTCATCCTTGACGGCGAGGCATTTCACTAAGAAATTCTACAAGTTAAGCAAGCTGAGTACGGATAAAGCATTTACTTTATTCCTCCCCCGCACCCGATGATGTTATGCTTTATTTATTTCTTTTCTCATTTTATAAAGATAGTATGGTTTATGATTAATTTCTCCAACAATTTCAAATCCCATTTTTTGATACAATTTCAATGCTGCTTTATTATCTTTCACTACTGTTAACGATAGTTTACTAAATCCTGATGCTTTAGCTTTTTGTTCTGCAACATTTATAAGTTGTTGACCGACACCTTTCCCTCTGGCATTAGGCATCGTCGCTAGCATACTAATATGATATTCATCTTCGTTGCCTTCATCCATCGTAACAAGTGAATAAAACGATTTGGGGTGTGTGATGATAGACTTGAAGGGTTTAATTTTATTCATTGAAATAATTTGAAGCACGGTTGGTATCAACGCCTCATCAATTTGTTTTAAAGGACTGCACGTGATCGCACCAAGAACTTGGTCACCTTCTAAAGCCACAAATGACATATCATGACTAAATCGATTCGCATGATTTTGCCATAATCGTTGCAAGTCTTCAACAATTTCTTTATCTTTAGATTTACCTAGTATAATCGGGGCCATGTCGTCTATTGCCGCATATATTAATTGTCCCCCTTCTTGATGATGCGGTTGTGCTGATTGAATAGTTAATTTAGTCAATGTTATTCCTCCTTATTTAACTATTTACTTATTTTTTAAAATTAAACAATATTTGAGCTTATGAGTAATATAATTTATAATATAAAAGTTAATTTACACATTTTATTATTTCATTTAAAAAGGAAGGTCGTATGAGAAAAAGAAAAAACTGGTATTCAAAAGTATATTATTTATTTGTTACTGTCTTAATTATTGCTATTATAGCGATTGCATTTATACTTTATAAAACGCGTGAAGAAAAACAAAATCGCTCACTAGATTATTATTCAAATTTTCAAGAATTAAAAGATGATACAACAGAAGGTAAAGACTGGCGTGTTAAAACAAAAAACCGCAAAGATAATCACATCCTTGTTACGGCCATTCACGGCGGCGGTATTGAACCAGGTACGACTGAACTCGCTCGTCGTGTGGCCAATCTAGGTAAGTATGATTTTTATACTTTTGAAGGATTAATGCCTAAACATAATGAACGTTTGCATATTACTTCAACTGTATTTGATGAACCAACCCTCTTAAAAATGTTGGACCACTCCGAAGAGACTATATCCATTCATGGCTATGCAGGTGAAGATCCAATTGTTTACGTTGGCGGCAAAGATAAACAATTAGCCAAATCAATAACAAAATCATTAAAACGTAAAGGTTTCACAGTTCAAAAGAGTCCTAAAGGTGTTGAGGCAACATCATCCTCCAATATCATTAATAGAAATGACAATGATACCGGCGTACAACTTGAATTAACAACCGGACAACGTGCACTGTTTTTTAAAGATAAACAACTGGATCAACAAACAAGATCGAATCCAGACAACTATACCCGTACGTTCTACAAATTTGCCAAAGCAGTTAATCAAGGCATCAAAAACGCTCAATAATCTATTCTCAGATGCTAAGCTACCCTCACTACGTTTTCACCCCTATTTAAATTGGGTATAAAGTACTATAGTGAGGGGGAACGTGTTATGTTAGAAACATTAACTCAAGAACAAAAATATACAATAGCGAAATTTTATAAATTATATATGGAACGTTCTAATGAAGGTCAGTCAGAAAATGAAGCAAATTATTTTGGTAATAGTATAAAAACACAAGACGATTATTTCTGTGATCGTGAATATGATGATTTTTTAGAGAATTGTAAAGTACTCATTGATCATGGTTATCTAGATGGACAACTAACAGCAGATAGAATTGACGATATTACGATTACTAACAAAGCTTTCACGGAGATAGAACAAAGTTTTAAATAATTAAACCGCTACGTTAGAGTATGACTAACGTAGTTTTATTTTTATGAAAAAGGTGAATATATGACTAACTGGAAAATTAATAATCAATCACATAGACAATTAATGGTTCAAGCATATGAAAATGAAATCTCTATAGTTGAACCTTATCATAATGGTGCATTTAGAATATTAGCAGAAATCGACTTAAATCAAACATCGAATGAAACACAACTTAATGATGAAAAACTATATGTTTCTGTCAGCAAAGAGAATGAGGAGATTAACATTTACGATAGAGTCAATTAGTGTGGTACATGAAGCCTTTACACTACTGTTTTCAAATAGTAATTAGATGTTAATTACAAGGTAATATGTATTTTATAATATGTGTAGTACAATACAATTAATAATGTAAATTAAATGGAGGTAGCCTATGGAGAAACTGTTGTTCTATACAGGCACGGTATTATTAATCATAGCGATTATTTTAATTTTATTCGCTATTGTGGCAGTTTTTAAAAATAAAAACTATTTAAAATATTTCGCAATGGCTATTACGATTATTTTACTTAGCATGCTTGCTTTAGGCATTCATAAAATGATTGAAAGTAACAATCCATCTGAAAATCATGCAACACAATCTAAAGAGGATAAATCGTCTAAAGAAAAAGATAAAGATAAGGATAAACAAAGCAAAGACAAAAAAGATAATAATAACGATAAAGATGATAGTAATGTTACTCAAGAAGAACAAAATCGCTCTGAAGAAACATCAGCTAATAATGAAACAAATACTCAAGAACAGCAAGACACACAACAAGAACAACCAACCGCTGAACAATCAACTAATGAAACACCTTCTACACAACAAGGAACTACACAAAACAATGCAGTCAATAATCAAAATTCTAATCAATCAAACAACTCAAACCAATCTTATAATCAAAATGGCAGAAATATAAATAACAACACTAATAATGGCGATCATAGCGGTTCAAACGAGAATGCTACTACAGACAACAACTCAAGTGCTGAAGACCAGTCAAATGCTGAAAATCAAGCAGATGATAATCAGGTCCAAAGTTATTCTGAAGATAGTGCAAATGGACAGTTTAGAAGTAATGATACATCAGCAGAAAGTAATACTAATGAGACAGTTAATAGTACAAATTAATTAACAGTGAAATAGTGTGTTTTCTATATTCACTGTAACTAGCCTTGTCACTCAGTGAATGAGATAACAATGACGTAGCTTATCTCATTTATTCGATTTAATTGAATTTATAAATTATTATTAACTGTTGAATTTTTAGAAAAGTGTGACATACTTATATTAATATTATTTATATCAATTAGATATTAAATATAATTAAACAAAGGGTGACACATATGAAAAAAGTAGCTTTTGTACTGCTTTCAAGTTTTTTATTATTAGGGGCATGCGGTAATAATGATGACCCAGTAGACAATGTTAAGAAAAGTTCTGACAAAAAAGACAATCCTAACGCGCATAAAGACAAAGGCGAATCAGATCGTACAGATGGTAAAAAAATTAACGATAACTAATAGCAAAACTAGCATTTACTGTTTCAATAAATGAAACACGTAAATGCTAGTTTTTTTGTTTTTACATATGCCTAAAACGATACGTTGACTTACTTTCAATTGTGATCTTTATCAAATAATTTTCCGACATCTTTTAATAAATCTTTACTTCCTAGCCATGTAGAAAGAGATGACATCATAAAACTAATCGCTTTCGTTAATAATTCCATATTTCAACAGCTCCTTTACTAACGAATTGTCTTAGTTCATCATGCTGACTTTAGTCTGCTTACTATATATATACCACATCGAAATTGGATGTAACATCATTGAAGCGTGGTGCAAAATTTTAAATACTTTTTAACCCCAGCTTGCTTTGCTTGTAGAATTTCTTTATGAAATTCTCTTTGCTGAGGACCGACTTTACTGAGAAAAGCTTAATTTAAGTATCTTATCAATTCAGTCAGCTACTGCAAATTTTCCAAATAGCATTATCATATTATTTATGTTGAAGAATCTTTAAAAAGCGTTAGAACCTTTCGTTCTAACGCTTCGTCTACATTTATTGAAATTTGCATTTCAAATCCGATAATCAATGTAATTGTTTTAAAGTCCACGCACGACCGTTGACTAAAAAGAGAACAAGTCCTACTTACTCTCTTTCCTAAGTTATTTAAAACTTATTCTTAGCTATGCAATGTATTTCGGTTTATAACGTCCACGCATTGTCGTTGACATTTATATTATAACATTTTTATTAAACATTTCAAGACTAATAAATATAATATAATTTAGTTGCGCTCATTCAATATATTTTGGATATGACTATGTTGCTTATCAAAAACGCTTAGTCCACGCTTTAAATAGCTTATTGTTTTAGAACTTCACAGTATACATCGTGTATCTATTAATAGAATTTACGATATCATTTACAATCTTTGTATTAACATGCGATTTTAATAATTCGTCTATCTCTATTTTACATTCATTATAAATTGTAGTGATATCAATCACATTTTGCACTTCTAATAACTTTGTTATTTTTACTCTACATTCAGCAATTAACATCTTATCTGCCTTTTCTTTTGCCATAATTTTTCTTTTTTGACTATTACGTGCTTCAGCCTCTTTTAATAATTGCTGTCGTTTTAACTCTCGCTCTTTTCTCAATGCTTCCTGTTCTTTTTCTCTTTGAATACGTCTTTCTCGTTCTAGTTCTTCTATATACGCAAGATATTTCTTTCTATGAAAATAATCAATCAAAGCAAAGACTTTCTGTTCGATGTTAGTGGGCAAAGCCATACTATACTTTTTAAAATCATTAATTAAGTCAATATTCTTACTCGTAATAGGCTTTGATGAATTCGCATTAAATTCTTTCACATCTAACTCAGAGATTGTAGTCCACTCTTTATACATGTTTATCACTTTACAATGATACTCTGAATCATTCATTAATTTCTCATGATTTAAGAGTACATCATCCAACCAATCATCTAACAAAAATATATTCTTTCTAACCTGATACGCAATACGATTTGGAATGCCACTATGTTCTTTAAAATGTTCAATCCCAAGTTTCATAATTGTGTCTTTTGACTTTGATCGAAGTATATATTGATACTTTAATTCTTTTCCACATTCACAATATAACGGCGTATCATTACAACTCGTTCGGTAATTTTCATTTACTTTAAAGTCGATAAGTTCCCACTCTTCTGAATAGCGATACATATCATTGATTAATATATTCTTTTTTCTGTATTTATAATACTTAAACAGTATTTCTCTTTGGTTCTCAGTTAATTGACTGATTAAAGCATGTCTATGTTTCTCGTTATTCACATATCTCAAATAACCACCTCTTCTACTTATAAGGGTTAACTTTAGTTCATTACACATTAGTGTGATGGTTTGATTTGTATATTTGCATATGTAAAAAAGAGATATGACTAATCACTCATTAATCATATCTCTTTATCAACACTATGATATTCAATTATAATGCCTAGTCTCATAGCAGACGGCTACTACTGTACATGATTTTGTTTTTTAAAGTCCACGCATAGTCGTTGACTTAATTATATTATAATAATTTTATATAATAAATACAACATTTATATATTCTAACCTAGAAACGTTTAAATACAAAACAAAAAGAGTCCGGGACATAAATAATATAATGCAGCTATTTTGCAAATTCGCAGTAGCTGACTGAACTGAGAAGGCGCTTAATTCAAGCTTTTCTCAGTTCTAGTCATCCTTGCGGGCGGGGCCCCAACAAAGAGAATTTCACTAAAAAATTCTACAAGCTAAGCAAGTTGGGAGTCGGGGCCCCAACA